>JAFMBQ010000145.1 GCA_017858365.1 Algoriphagus sp.
CCAGTCCTTTGAAACATAAATTTAAACCTAGACACAGTTTAATGAACTATCCCTAGGGCTCTCCTACAAAACGTATGTTTCAATAAAACAAATCATACACTACTATCCCAATGGAGAAGGTCAAGAATTCCAAAGGCCCACGTCTAAAATTGTAATCAAAAATTCCTTCATCTGGTAAATAGGTAACATCCCCTTTGGTTAAAAATCGAATGCTGTTGCTGGTTTGGTAGGTGGTTTTGAATTCCATCTTAGTTCTTTCGTCCAAAAAAGGCAAGGGAATTTGAATACCCGCACCAACTCGATAAGCTATTGACCAATCCCTATGATCAACGTCTTTTTCGATAGGTTTGTCTTCAATAGTTGCTCGGATTAGATAATTTGTGAATAGGTAATTGGCTCCAAATTGCGCTTCTAGAAAGGGGGTAAATTTTGCCTGAACAAGAGGCAAATAGCGTATGGTGATAAACCCTGTCGCAAGGTGGTTATTTCTTCGTAGCCTTAACTCATCATTGAATCCCGCATATAAATCTGTTCGTTTTTCCAGTTTGCTTCCATAGAGACCATAGCCTAGATCTAAGCCAATCTGTATAGGCGCTTGCTCAAATTCATAGAGCATAAATCCGGAAAGTGTGGGAAAAAAAACCGAGCCAGCCTCTGACTTGAGTTTGCCGACTGAAGAACTCCCATTGAAATGTGCACCAGCCAGGAAAAATTGAGCTTGGGCGGTCAGCGTGAAAAAGAAGAGGATAATAAGGATTAGAAATCTTTGCATCAACTGGTTTTTAAAATTGATACGGGAAAACGGCTTTTGAAGGTTCCCAAGTTTCTTAGATTAGTTGCATTTCTGTCTGCCTCGGTGAGTGTCTCCACTCACCGAAATGATGTCTATTTGAGGCTTAAGATTTTGCAGTTAGTGAAGACACAAACCGCTACAGAGTTAAACTTTCTTGCTTTTTTAACATCGAATTTCTAATGAAAAACATCGAATGTCGAAGTGGACTATACCTTTCAACTTTTCGGCTTATTCGCCTCGGTGAGTGTCTCCACTCACCGAGATGAAGTTTACTTGAGTCTTAAGATTGTGCAGTTAGTGAAGACAAAACAGCGGCAGTTAATCGCCTTTTACAAGTTAATTTTTCAATCTTCCAATTTTTCAATTTCCCTCCTAATACTCCACCAGTTCCTTGAGCTTTAGCCTAAACCTCTCCACAGGCAAAAACTGCTTTTCCAAGCTTGGTGCAAATGGAACTGGAGTATCCAAACTTCCCTCACGCATCACAGGAGCATCCAGATCCCTGAAGCAATGCTCCGAAATCCAGGCGCAGATCTCAGCGCCAATTCCTCCAGTCAAGCAGTCTTCCTGAAGAAAAATCACCTTTCCGGTTTTCTTCACCGTAGTTTTTACCGCTTCTTGATCCCATGGTAAAAGGGTTCGCAAATCCAAAATATCTGCGGAGACTCCCATTTCTTCCACAGCTTTTAGCGCCCAGTGAACACCCATGCCATAAGTGATGATAGAGACCCGATCTCCTGTTTTAGCCAAAGCTGCTTTACCGATTTCTACCGTGTAGTACTCATCCGGTATCTCCGCACTGATGGAACGGTACATCCCTTTGTGCTCAAAATATAAATAGGGGTTAGGGTCTTCCAAAGCTGCATTCAACAAGCCTTTGGCGTCATATGGATTAGAAGGATAGACGATTTTCAATCCTGGGGTGTGGAAAAACCAAGCTTCGTTTGATTGAGAGTGGAAAGGACCTGCAGCCATCCCGGCGCCGGTTGGCATGCGAACCACCACGTCTGCATTTTGTCCCCAGCGGTAATGTATTTTCGCCAGATTATTGATGATTTGGTTAAAGCCTACCGTGACAAAATCTGCAAACTGCATCTCTACCATAGCTTTGTAGCCTTTGATGGAAAGTCCCAATCCCGCACCGATAATTGCACTTTCGCAGAGCGGCGTATTTCTCACGCGATCCGCTCCAAATTTTGCTTTGAAGCCATCCGTGATTTTGAAAACTCCTCCATATTCTCCAATGTCCTGTCCCATCAGAACCAGATTTGGATACTTTTCCATGGATTGATGAAGTCCATCCGAGATCGCGTCTACAAATCGTTTTTCGGATTTGGGGCTATTTTCTGAGGGAGAAATCACTTCCTGCGTAAATGGTGCATATACATCTTTCAGTTCCAACTCAAGTTCTGGTTGAATAGCTTCTTCAGCAAATGCAATCTCTAGTCCATCATTGATTGCTTTTTTTACTTTTTTATTAATTCGTTCTTTTGACTTTTCATCTAAGACATCAATGGATTCTAAGAAGGCTTCATAAGTATCGACCGGATCGAGTTTTGCCCATTCTTCCATCAATTGTTTGGGTACGTACTTTGTTCCAGAGGCTTCCTCATGCCCTCTCATTCGAAAAGTGATGGCTTCTACAAGCACTGGTCGTGGATTTTTACGGATATCCTCTGCTAGATTCTTAATCGCATCGTAGACTTCCAAGACATTATTTCCTTGGATCCGAAGCGTCTCCATTCCGTATCCTGGACCTTTTTCAGTAAAGTATTTGAAAGCAAACTGCTCCTCGCTTGGGGTAGAAAGTCCGTAGCCGTTATGCTCCACCACAAAGATCACCGGGAGCTTCCAAACTGCAGCGACATTCAATCCTTCGTGAAAATCCCCTTCAGAACTTGCACCATCTCCTGAGAAAACCAAGGTTACTTTCTTTTCTTTCGAAAGCGTATCAGCCAAAGCAATCCCATCGGCAATAGCCAGCTGTGGCCCGAGATGGGAAATCATCCCGACGATGTGATGTGCATTGCTTCCAAAGTGAAATGAGCGATCCCGACCTTTGGTGAAGCCAGAAGCTTTGCCTTGAAACTGAGCAAAAAGCTTTTCCAGCGGCATCTTTCTACCGGTGAAAATCCCCAGGTTTCGATGCATCGGAAGGATGTATTCGTCTTGGGCTAGGGCATTTACAGCCCCGATGGAAATCGCTTCTTGTCCCCAGCCACTAAACCATTTAGAAATCCGACCCTGACGCAATAGAATCAACATTTTTTCCTCGATCCTTCGGGGCATGATTAAGGATTCATAGAGCGAAAGGAGGGTTTTGTCTGAATAATTTTTTCGATCGAAATTCACTAAAGTGGATTGGGTAAGTTCGGCCATTAGGATGGGATTTGAGTACTAAGTTAAACGAGGTTTTAGGCTTTGCAAAGCCAATAATCAAGCATTCTGTCAGTTTAGAAGGTGTTAGCCTTAAAAAGTGGCTTTAACCAATTTAGAGCCCTAAAATGCAAAACCCCGACCTAGGCCGGGGTTGAAAAATAAATGCAAGGAGTTAAAAAGTTTTGCTGTATGTTTCAAAAGTAGCCAGAGTAAGCGCATCTCACGACTGTTTTCGATTAAGCTTAGTTTAACAAAAAACTTCTCATTTAATGAAATGGTAACACTGATTTTGAAAAAGGGAAAATTGACTTGTCCAATCTGTTTTTTGATAAGTTTTGGTTACTTTCTTACATAATTTTAAGTTAATGAAGCATTTCTCAGACTTATGAAAACTCTTATAATCGGCCTAATCGGAAATTTAATTTTGATGGGACTCTGCATTATTCCCACAGCAGCACAAACTGAAGTGGAAATAAAAGGGGGACAATTTTTCATCAATGGAAAACCTACTTATGAAGGAAGAATGTGGAAGGGAAAAAAGATTGAAGGGTTATTAATGAATTCTAGAATGGTTCAGGGGATCTTCGACGATCTGAATCTTGAAACGGTTTACAATTGGGAATATCCCGATACCAAAACCTGGGATGAAGATCGGAATACCAATGATTTTGTCGCGCATATGGCAGAATGGAAATCCTACGGAATGCTCTCCTTTACACTAAACCTTCAAGGGGGAAGTCCTTTCGGCTATTCACAAAATCAGCCGTGGATCAATTCTTCTTTTGACGAAAAGGGAAAAATGCGAAAAGCTTATTTGGCTAGACTGACCAGAATATTGGATGAAGCAAATCGTTTGGGAATGGTGCCGATCCTTGGGCTTTTTTACTTTGGTCAGGATGAAAATTTGGAAGATGAGAAGGCAGTAATCCGAGCGGTAACTGGCATGCGGGACTGGTTACTAAAAAAGGATTATCGAAATGTCATAATAGAAGTGAATAATGAGTGCAATATCCGATACGATCATGCGATTCTTCAACCTGAGCGAGTACATGAATTGATAGAATTGATGAAAACACCAGGCAAATCAGGTAGAAGATTGTTGGTCAGCACCAGCTATGGCGGAGGAAATATTCCTTTGAAAAATGTGATTCAAGCTTCTGATTTTATTTTACTTCATGGGAATGGAGTGAAAGATCCCAATCGTATCAAAGCTATGGTGCAGGAAACACGATCGGTAGCAGGTTACACGCCAAAACCTATTGTCTTTAATGAGGATGATCACTTCAATTTTGGACAGGAGCAGAATAATTTCACAGTAGCAGTTTCTGCTTATGCATCTTGGGGATATTTTGATTTCAGAATGAAAGACGAAGGATTTGAAGAAGGTTACCAAAGTGTACCCGTAGACTGGGGAATCAATTCCGAGCGGAAAAAGGGATTCTTTGGATTGATGAAGGAGATCACGGGATTTTGACCACAGACTACCGTCGACTGTTGACAGTGGTCTGTTGACATGAAAATTTCCCTACCTTTGCCCCCTCAAAACGTCGATATTCTGTGAAAGCGAGAACCTTAAAAAAAGACAAAGTCAATATCATCACCATGGGTTGCTCCAAGAATCTGGTGGATTCCGAAGTGCTCCTCACTCAGCTTCGTGGAAACGGCATTGATGCCAGTCATGAGTCCAATTCGGATGATAACAATATTGTAATTATCAATACTTGCGGTTTTATTGACAATGCAAAGCAAGAATCGATCGATACGATTTTACAATATGTCGAAGCCAAGGAGCAAGGTTTGGTGGACAAACTTTATGTGACAGGTTGCCTTTCGCAGCGCTACAAAGACGATTTGGAAAAAGAAATTCCTCAAGTCGATGCATTTTTTGGAACGCGGGACTTGCCGGCGATTTTGAAGAAATTCAAAGCAGATTACAAGCATGAGTTGGTGGGTGAGCGATTATTGACGCACTCGGCACACTATGCCTATATGAAGATTTCAGAAGGTTGCGATCGCCCTTGCTCTTTTTGTGCGATTCCTTTGATGCGTGGAGGACATATCTCCCGACCGATTGAGGAACTAGTAAAGGAAGCTCAACACAAGGCAGCTGGAGGAACCAAAGAATTATTACTCATTGCGCAGGATTCGACCTATTACGGCCTGGATCTGTACAAAAAGCGAAATCTGGCTGAACTCATGAGAAACCTTTCTGATGTGGAGGGAATCGATTGGATTCGCTTGCATTATGCCTATCCGACTGGATTTCCAATGGAAGTGATCGAAGTAATGAAAGAGCGTCCAAACATTTGTAATTATTTGGATATTCCATTGCAGCATGGATCAAGTGATGTGCTCAAGGCGATGCGAAGAGGAACCACCCGTGAAAAGCAGGAAGAACTGATTCATAGCATCCGTGATATTTTGCCAGAGATTGCGATACGTACAACCATGATTGCGGGACACCCGGGAGAAGGCGAAAAGGAATTCCAAGAAATGGTAGACTTTGTGGAGCGAATGAAATTTGAGCGATTGGGCGTGTTTACGTATTCTCACGAGGAAAATACCCATGCGCATACCATGGACGATATCACTCCTCAGGAAGTAAAGCAAGAGCGGGCAAATTATCTGATGGAAATTCAGGAGCAAATCTCCTATGATCTGAATCAGGAAAAAATAGGTAAAATCTATAAGGTGCTAATCGATAAGAAAGAAGGTGGACACTTCGTCGGGCGAACAGAGTTTGACTCCATAGAAGTAGATAATGAGGTGTTGATCGATGCGGCCAAGCATTATTGTAGAGTAGGTGACTTTGTCAAAGCTCGAATCACCGATGCGACGGAATTTGATCTGTATGGAGAGGTGATCTAAAATTTTGATTTAGCTTTCATTCAGAAAATGCTGCTTCTCAGGAAGCAGCATTTTTTTTAATAGATATGAATTTTTTCAGAATAGAATTTTCCATTAAGTATCAGGTTAACAAGCTTTATGGCTTTTCTTCTTGAACATTTTTGACTAGACAGACATTTTTTCAAGAAAAGAATACAAGCTGGAAGCCGGTGCCTGTTTTAATCTCTGTGGGGATGGAAATGGGGTTGGAATTCGATTGCGGGAAAGTTGTAAGAAAATCAACTTTTAATAATTCCGTTTAAACTAATTTATTACCGATTGACCCTAAAAAACAAGGGGGGGGGTAATTTCTGTATCTAACTTACGATTCAGGTTATACATTTCAACTATGTTTAATTTTTAAAATAGGTTTTATGAAAAACACGCTAATCGTATTATTCCTCGCAAGCATTTTTTCCTGTGCAGAAAAGAAGGATTTATCTACCAATCCTCTGGACTACATCACGGATATTACAGCTATTTCCATTGATCGAAAAACGGAACCTTATACTCGAACCTTGCAATATCTGGATGGGGATTTATACTGGTGGAATTCAGACCGGGAGACCATCAGCGTATTTGATCTCAACGCTAAAAATCTCAAAAAAACAATCAAAATGGAACGCGATGGGCCAAATGGGCTTGGTAGCCCCATTGGTTTTTTTGTGTCAAATCCCGACAGTATCTATATTCCTACTGCGGCCTATGAATTAAACTTGATCAATTCTAAAGGAGAAAGGCTCTCAGATTATGATTATTATAACTATTCAAAACTTGGGATTGTGATAGCTTCCATGACAAGGTTTTCCAAAATGATTCAAACCAACCATGCAGGGGGTTTTTACCTGGGTTTGCGGGATCTGGAAAACGTATCCCAGTCAGATTTGAATGAAAATGCGCTACAAGAATACCCTCCTATCCTTTCATTTGATAAAGCCAAAGGGACTTTTGAATACCTGGAATTCCGAGTCCCAACTTCACTCCTGAAATTTAATGACTTTATTGATTTTGGACTGACATCTTCTTCCAAATCCATTCTCCTTTTTCATTATCAAAGTAATACCCTTTATGAAGTTGATTTCAATGGTGTTGATTTCAAGGAACACCAGCTCCAATCAGATTTAATGAAAAACTTTTCAAACCAATATTATCAATCACCTCGAATGTCTAGCTCCCTAGAAGATAATATGCGTCTGATGTACAAATACTCCGAGAACTTCGGACTAGCTTTTGATCCCCATAAAAAATTATTGTACCGCTTCGGATGGCCTGGAGAAGAATTTTCAGAGGATATCGATGCCATGCAATTCAGTGCTACTCCGATATATTTCACAATCAGTGTGTATGACGGCTCGGACTTTTCGTTGATCAAGGAATTTACGCTTCCTAGAAACACTTATTTAGCGCATCATTATTTTGTGGATGAAAAAGGATTGAACCTCTTCCCCATGCATCCAGACAATCCTGAATTCAATGAGGACGAAATGGTTATTCATACGTTTGATTTTAGTGATTTAAGATAGTTCTTGAAAGATGGGATTAGTAAAAATTGAAATGTATTAATTGAGGTTAGTCCTGCTTCTCTGGCAACAGAATAAAATGGAGAAGCAGGACAGCCAGAAATACCTAGAGGATATTATTCATTAATCCTTAATCAATCTTTTCTGACAATTCAGGGAATTGGCTTTATTTTTAGAACATGAAGAAAATTCTCCTTTCACTGCTCGCACTTTTACCCATGACTGTTTTTGCTCAATTCACTTACGATCTCCAAGGCCATCGGGGCAGCAGAGGGCTGATGCCTGAGAATACTATTCCAGCCATGATCAAAGCGATGGATCTGGGTGCGACGACGCTGGAAATGGATCTGGCGATCACCAAAGATGGGGAAGTGATTCTTTCACACGAGCCATTTATGAATCCGGTGATTTGCGTGACTCCAGATGGGGCCGCTATTGATGCGAAAGATCATTCTTATAATCTGTATGAAATGACCTATCGTGAGATTTTGGGATTTGATTGTGGGACGAAAGTTCATTCAGGATTTCCGCAACAAGTCAAGTTTTTTGCTGCCAAGCCACTATTGAAAGACGTTTTTGGGGTGGCTGAGAAATACGCCAAGGATATGAATCTTCCTGCGCCACGCTACAATATTGAGATCAAAAGCAGTCCCGAGGGAGATGGGATATATCATCCTGAAGTAGCTGATTTTTCCGATCAAGTGGTCAAGTTGATTTCCGAATCGATTGGCTGGGAGCGGGTGAATATTCAGTCTTTCGACTTCAGAGTGCTGAAATACATCCATGCTACTTACCCTGAAGTACCGCTAGCCATGCTGGTAGAGAATGCGGCAACATACAAAGCCGATTTGGAGGAGTTGGATTTTCAACCCGAGATTTTCTCTCCATACTTTGTGGGTTTAACTCCTGAAATCATCCAGTGGCTACATGAAAAAGGGATGAAAATCATTCCTTGGACTGTAAATACTACCGATCAAATGGAAAAGCTACTTGATATGGGCGTGGATGGAATTATCACGGATTATCCGAATCTAGCTCCGAGACGGTAATTTTTGTCCCTTTGCCTCCATTTCCCTAATTTAGCCGATCAAAATCACCCGAATGAAATTAATCGAAGTCAGTACTCCTGCTCAGGAGAAGGAATTTATTGAGATGGCCGTAAGGCTCTACAAAAATGAAAAAAACTGGATTCGCCCGCTGGATAAGGATATTGAAGGACTTTTTCACTCGGAGACCAACAAGCTTTTCCGCAATGGAGCAAAGGCCAAGCGTTGGCTTTTAGAAGGTGATAATGGTAAAACCATCGGCCGAATCGCGGCCTTCGTCAACCCTAAAATGAAGGAAAAGCAACCGACTGGTGGATTGGGATTCTTTGAATGTATTGATGATCAGAAAGCTGCTTTTTTGCTTTTTGATACTGGAAAAGCCTGGCTGGAAAGCGAAGGGATGGAAGCCATGGATGGTCCGATCAACTTTGGTGAGCGGGACAAATGGTGGGGATTACTTGTCGATGGATTCACAGAGCCGAATTACAACATGCCGTGGAACTTCGGCTATTATCAAAAGTTCTTCGAGAATTACGGTTTTGAGATTTATTTCAAACAATTCACTTATGCCAGAAATGTGCAAAATGTAGGATTCGATGATAAGTTGATTGCGCGGGCAAATGTGATTTTGGCAAACCCAGATTATACCTTCCGCTACATCAAGGGGGCAGAGTTAAAAGAAAAAGCTCCGGAGTACTTTATGACCACCTATAATAAAGCCTGGTCTAGGCATATGGGGAAAACACTTTCCTTGAAAGAAGCGCAGTTGATGTTTGGGAAGATGAAGCCGATAATCGATCCAAAGCTGATCTATTTTGGTTTTTACAAAGGAGAGCCTATCTCCATGTTTATTCAGATCCCCGAAATCAACCAGATTTTCAAGCACGTGAATGGAAAAAT
>JAFMBQ010000146.1 GCA_017858365.1 Algoriphagus sp.
GGAAACTGATTTTGATACGGATGGAGATGGCAAAATGGACCGGATGCATGTCGATGTGACCCGACCGCAGCAAACCGAAACGGAAGGACTCAAGCTTCCGGTGGTCTATGCAAGCAGCCCATACTATGCAGGAACTGCAGGAAACGCGCCTATTTTTTGGGAGGTAAAGCATGAACTAGGCGAGGCGGCTCCTCCTAGAAATAAAACCGAAATCGTACGCACAGGTGAGCGGCCGATCATCTCCAATTCCGAAATTATGCAATGGGTGCCTCGTGGATACATCGTGGTGCACTCCTCCTCTCCAGGCACTGGGCTTTCTCAGGGTTCTCCTACCGTCGGTGGAGACAATGAATCCTTAGCTCCAAAGGCCGTGATCGAATGGCTCACCGGCACAGACAATGGCTATACTACGCCGGATGGAAATGAAAAAGTGTACGCATTTTGGTCCACTGGGAAAGTGGGAATGACAGGAACTTCCTACAATGGTACGCTCCCACTGGCAGCGGCAACTACTGGCGTAAAAGGCCTTGAGGCCATTATCCCAATCGCTCCCAATACTTCCTATTATCATTATTACAGATCCAATGGACTCGTCCGATCACCGGGAGGATATCTGGGAGAAGACATAGATGTATTGTATGATTTCATCCATAGCGGCGATGAATCCAAAAGAGCCTATAACAATAAGACAGTCCGTGATACAGAAATGGCCCAAGGCATGGATCGAGCCAGCGGCGACTACAATGACTTCTGGGCTGGCCGCGACTACCTCAATGACATGGAGCCAATGAAAGCGGCATTGTTGATGTCGCATGGCTTCAATGACTGGAACGTGATGCCAGAGCATAGCTATAGAATTTATGATGCGGCTCGCGCCAAAGGGATTCCTGCCAAAATCTATTACCATCAAAACGGGCATGGTGGGCCTCCACCATTTGCTATGATGAATCAATGGTTTACCAAATACCTTCATGGAGTAGATAACGGCGTGGAAGAAGGACCTAAAGCCTATATCGTTCGAGAGCGGGACGAGCAAAGCAATCCAACTCCTTATGCTGACTTCCCAAATCCTGAGGCTTCTGATGTGAACTTTTACCTGAGCGCTGGAGCTCCTGCCCCAGGTGGAATGGGACTGGAGAAAATGTCTTCCGGAAAGCGGGAAACCTTGGTAGATAACTATTCCTTCACAGGCTCAGCCTTGGCGCAGGCAGATTACACCGAGCATAGATTGATCTATCTCAGTCCGGTGCTCACAGCCCCAATTCATATTTCAGGAATTCCGAAGATTACTGTCAAAATCGCATCCAATAAACCTGCAGCCAACCTTTCGGTATGGTTGGTTTCCCTGCCTTGGACAGAAGGAAGAAATGCGAAAATCACCGACAACATCATCACCCGGGGCTGGGCAGATCCACAAAACCACGCCTCCATCCGTAAAGGAGAGCCTTTGGTACCTGGGAAGTTCTACGAGGTCACTTTCGACTTGCAGCCGGACGATCAGATCATCGCAGCAGGCCAGCAGATTGGTCTGATGATCTTCTCCTCAGATGCCGAGTTTACAATTTTACCCAAGCCCGGCACAGAACTAACGATAGATCTGGATGGAACAGTCTTGACCCTTCCTATCGTAGGCGGAAAAAGGTTTGTGGAGCAGGCAGTGAAGTAAATAAGATAAATTTTCGGTCAAATATACCCTGTACAGGGTATTGTGGGGGAAGCGAAAAGTGGGGTTCTTGTAATTCAAAAATACCCGCAACTGTTTCGCTATGTATGCCATATGGAATAAATAGAGCAATGGTTGCGTGAAGCAAACCGTTGGGTGCAAGCCTATTAAAGACAACGACAAGAAATAAAATGAAATTTTTAAAAACAACTTTTTAGAAGGAGTATCTTTGCAAAGTAAATGGACAACAGACAATCTTACATATCATTAATTATTAGGAGGCTTTCTTATTTAAAGACAGAGGTTACTGCATTTAATTCACTGAATCTTACTGACATTAATGTTATTGCAGAAAATTTTTATCGAGACTTCTTCAATTTAATTGGTTTTAAATTTACCAATACAAATTTTGAAAGCAATAATTACGCTCACATAGACCTAATTGATACGGTCAACAAACAGGCAATTCAGGTTACTTCTCAGAATGACAATATCAAAATAAAGGAAGCAATTGATGGTTTTTTCGCAAAGCCAGAAAACAAAGATTATAAACTACAAATATTGCTCATTTCAAAAGATGCCAAAGATTACCGGACAAAATTTGGAAACAACTTTAATCATAAAGAAGATGTTTTGGATATCAATAAACTTCTAGCTATAATCAATGACATTACTGAAATTGACACAATTAAGGGCATAGCGGACTTTTTGAACAAAAATGTATTGACCGAGAGACGTAAAACAGAATGTTCAGAAGTTGAGACAATTATGGAGCTCATAAATTATCTTAGTTTAAATAAGAATAGAGTAATTATCGATAAATCGATTAATGTTGACCCAAAGAACAAAATTGAAAATAGGTTTAGTGAGCATTCAGACTATCTTAAACAACAATATTCAGATTTATATGCCAAATACAATGGTGCTTTGGTTGAAGCAACATCAAAAATTGATGGTGTAGAAGCCGAAATAATTTCCGATTTTTTGAAAGACGAAAGTGATATCATATTAACAAAAGAAAATAATAATCCAAAACTTGCTCTCCATTCTCTTGTTGAGCTATTTTATGGAAAACTTTCTTCCAATGGGGTTACGTTTGACAAGCAAGCGATAAAGTTTTACCTACTTGAGGAATTAATTAAATGCAATGTTTTTCCAAACAAATAATATATGTTAGTATCTAAAGACGAAAATTTAAAGACTTCTTCCGTATATGTTGCCTCTCTGATTTTGAAACAAATTCAGAAACAGAAAGTCGATAAGATTTCTATTTTCGAGGTATCTAAAGAACTAAAGAAACATAATATATCTCGTTATAGGCATTTGTTTTTTGGTCTTGCTTTTTTGTATTCATCAGGTATAATTGATTTTAAAGAACCTTTTATATACATCAAAAACAAGAATGATTAAAATCAATAGACTATATAGTGAGCCTGAAATATTCACCCCAATTTCATTCGATTTTGGAGTTAATATCATTATGGGTGAAAAATCAGAAAAAACAAATAAGAAAATTGGCGTTGGAAAATCTGTTTGCATAGAATTCATAAACTTTTGCCTTTTAAAAAGAATATCTGATAGCCGACTAAACCTAATACCCAAAAAAAATGCTGAGATTATTGATAGTCAAATAAAATTGGATTTTGATTTTAATAATAAGAAGGTTATAATCTCTCGTTCTATTAGTAAACCTGAGCAGGTATCAATTCAAATAAATGGAAAACATATTCATTTTGACAAGCTTGATGATGCGTCAGAATATCTTGGTAATCTATACTTTGAAAAATATCCAGCAAACACAAAAAGATTGAGTTTTAGAAATTTATTACAACCTATAATTCGAGATGAACGCTCTGAGTTTAAAGACTTAATTAAATGTTTTGATACTAACAAATCTATTCCTTCGGATTATAGTCCTCATCTTTTCTTTTTAAATGTAGGTCTTCAAAAATATACAGAGATTAAATCCTTAAATGATGATTTAAAAAAGAAAAATACTTTTCACTCAGAAACTAAAAAGCTTGTAACAAATAATAATGAAATTAAAATTCAAGATGCCAAAGCACACCTAAATGAATTAGAAAGCGAAGTTGGTAAGGTAAATAAGGCAATTGAACAGTTGAAAACTAATGAATCATTTGAATTAATACAAGAAGATTTAGTGAAGTTAGAAGCAGAGTTAGCAGATATAAGAACGAAACAACAAGCAATTAAATTTGAGATTAAGCAAATAGATTCATTCCCTAAACCTGAAAGTATTAATGAAAATGAAATTCAAATAATTTTTAATCAATTCAAGAAAGGACTTGGCGATTTAGTTGAAAAGTCTTTGGATGATTTGAAAGAGTTTAAAAATAAAATTGATGGTTTTAGAAATACAATTGTAAATGATCGCTTGACAAGTTTAAAATCTGAACTTTCTGAGATTAATTCAATTGTTAGGAAACTTGATGAAGAATATTCTGAAAAGATTTCATTATTGGACAATGGCGAGGTCTTAAAAGACCTAAAGACTTCAATTAGAGTATTTAACGAGAAGAATAGGGAGCTAAATAATTTACGTTCATTGATTCAAAAATATGATGAATCAGAAAGGGACAAAAAGAAACTTGAAGCGGAAAAAGCGGTTTTGATTTCTGACTTGGAAGAAGAGCTCTACAAAAATCAAGAAACATTAAAGAGCTTTAAAGAGTCTATCCTGAGCATTCACGAGAGAATAATGGGTAATCGAGAAGCTCATTTTGAAATTAAAACAACCAAAAATCAAAGTGTTGTTGATTTTATAATGAGAACTGACGATGACGGCAGTCATTCTACAGAAAGAATGAAAGTGTTTATTTATGACATTTCACTAATGTTGAATGAACATACACGAAAAAATCATCCTAAATTCTTAATCCACGACAATATTTTTGAAGATGATGATTCAATAGAGAAAAGTTTGAACTTTTTATTTGAATATAATAACAAAACGCCAAATGAATTTCAGTATATCGTTACACTCAATAGTGATTTGATTGAATCAGCATCCAGAAACGGAAAATTACTATTTGAGGTTGACGATTTAAAACGAGCTGCTTTTACGAAGGACAATAGATTTTTAGGTATAAAATATAACGAAACCAAATAACGAACAGAAGGCCAGCACCCCAGCTAACTCCCTGCTAGGAGCAGAACACATAACAAAGAGTAGGCCCGAAAGCTGTACGGCGGTTATTGACTCAACCTTTGACAATTTCTACTTCCAAGCCTAAAAATTCTTCCAAGGTATCCGAAAAACGCTGTGCTTCCCAGATCTCCAGATCCAGGCTCTCTTCCCCGAATAGCTTGATGGTCAGCTTATCCTCCGAAGGGATGCAATAGACGTTTTCCACCCATTGATTTTTGGTTTTATCCAATCCTACCGCGACCCTCAAAATTCCTGAAAGTCCTTTGACCAATCTTCGTAAATTCTTATCCAGCTTTTTGAACTTTTTGTGACGTTTTTTTGGACCGGATTTCCTGTGGTATCTGGACAGATGGGCTAGTATGGTTAGTTCATCATTGTTGAAGCCCCTCAGCCTTCCCTTCAAAATCAAATACCTGGAATGCTTATGAAAATCCTTAAAATTCACAAATTGACCTATATCATAGATCAGACTTGCATGGTGTAGCAACTCCCGGCTTGAATCCTCCAGGCCGTGAAGGTCTTTCAGTTGGTCAAAAAGCTGAAGTGCTAACTTCGAGATATGCTTTTTCTCCTCGATATCCGTATCATAGCGCAAGGCCATCATCAGCGAACTGCTTTCACGGACATCTTTACCCTGCACCAGGCGGTCTAGTTTCTGGCCATTTTTCTCAAGATAGTCTATGATTAATCCGTCTCTCAAGGAAGCATCCGAAAGAGTGATTTCATCCACCTTGGACATTTTCAACAACTCCAAAAGCAAAAGTCCACCCAGATGGATGGCATCTACGCGGTTGGCACTGATGCCCGGAATAGCTGCTCTTTTCCCAGGCTCAAGTTCCAAGAGCTGAGCTATGATTTTTTCAATATCCTTTACTCTGACAACCTCAGCATTGACGGAACTGATGATGTTTTTATCAGTTAGGGCCAAAGCTGCCTCTCCCAAGGTCCGGATTGTACCTGAAGTGCCCACTACCTTGGAAAAACCCACCTGTGAAGCTTTTGGAATGATTTTACCGGCAATGGAACGGATATGTTCTTTCAGGTCTTTTTGCTGTTTTCTGTCCAGGGGATCCTGATTTCCTACCAGATCTAATAGTCTCAGAACACCAAGTTTCATACTGCTCATGAACAGTACTTCTTCCCGATTTCCTACCACTGCCTCAGTACTTCCACCGCCGATATCAAGGACTAGAGCATTTTCCTTTCCTAGATCTATGGTTTTATTCACTGCCAAAAAGATCAGTCTGGATTCCTCTTTTCCGGAGATCATCTGAGGAGACAATCCCACATCCTGGATCAATCTGTCTAAAAATTCCCTGCCGTTTTTGGCTTCACGAGTGGCGGAGGTAGCAGCAGTGATGATATGTTCCACCCCATATTGGTCGGCAAGCTGCACATACCTGGAAATGGTTTCCAAGCCATTGTCAAATGCTTCCTGACTGATTACCTTATTTGCAAAAACCCCCGCACCCAGTTTGACCATTTCCTTCTCCTGAACCAACACCTCATAACTTTGTCTTGAGGTGACTTTGACGATTATCATATGAATGGAATTGGTACCGATATCGATGGCAGCTAGGTTCATTGATCTTTTTGGATTTGATGAATACTAATTATGATTATCCGCAATCTTGCCAGTAGCCATTAATTCTTTGCTCATCCAGCTGGAAGACCGATACTTCGGCTAAGCTCAGTACAAGTGACAGGTGACTCCCGCAATGCCGGGAAAGGCTGAAGTGGCCTAAAATTTAGACTTGAGCTTATTTTGTATTGCTTTAGTCTGGGTACTGGTAGAATTGCGGATATACACAATACTAAAAATACAAGATAAAAAAGAAATGGGGTTAAAGTTTTAATGTTTGAGTTTCGATGACACTGGACAAAGATCCCGATAGCCATTCGGAGAATATGGCGAGAGAAGTTGAAACAGAATGCCAAAATGATGAAATTGGAGAATGAGTAAAGAGCAGCAAAAAATATCGATTCGATTTTTTAACGACCGTGAGGTCCGTGCCATCTGGGATGAGCAAAATGCCAAGTGGTGGTTTTCGGTATTGGATATAGTAGCGGTGCTTACCGATCAAGACGACTATTCCAAAACCCGCAACTACTGGAAATACCTCAAAGCCAAGCTCAAGAAAGAGAATAATCAGTTGGGTAGTGGCACTACCCAACTGAAATTGCTTGCAAGCGATGGCAAACGCTATAAAAGTGACGTGTTCGATTACGATGGCATCATAGCTTTAGGTAAGACCTTTCCGGGTACCAAAGCCAATCGATTTATAGAATGGTTCACCTACAGCGATGAGTCCATTGACGGCAAAAGCAAAACAAAAGCTTATGCCTTATTTGAAAGCTCATTAATCGCCAACATAGAAGTAGGCAGCATAAACGGTTTACAACAAATACACGCTTATTTGTTTGGCGGTTTGTATGATTTTGCGGGTCAAATCAGGCAGAAGAATATCTCTAAGGGAGGTTTCCAATTTGCCGTGGCTCGCTTTCTAGAGGCTACCCTACAAGAAATAAGTGCACTGCCCGAAAACACCTTTGACGAAATAATGGACAAATATGTAGAGATGAATATTGCTCACCCCTTTATGGAAGGCAATGGCAGAACCACCCGAATCTGGCTGGATTTGATCTTGAAAAAACGTCTAAAGAAATGCGTGGATTGGAGTATGATTGGTAAGACCGAATACATGAGTGCCATGGTAAAGAGTACGGTGAATAGTAGCGCCCTGAAAGAATTGTTGCAAAAAGCATTAACTGATCAAATCGATAGCCGGGAAATGTATCTGAAAGGAATAGACTATTCTTACTATTACGAGGAGATTGACTAAAAACTGGTAAAAAGATAGAAGCCGATATCGCTGAGGAACCTTATGTAATTGCATTCCCGGCCTAGGTGTAATCCGTACAGCAGTCGGATGTAATTACACCTTCCTATCAATAGAATTTGTAATTCTATTAAAATCAGTTCGAGTGTACGGACAGCCAATCCAAGTGCATCCCGATTACTATCGTGGATGGTAAGGATAATAGGGTGAAGTTGCAACTTCACCTTCCGGTGGTGGGAGGAAAAGCTGCGGTGGAGAAGGCTGTGAAATAGTCTGAGGTGGAGATTAGAAATTTACTCCTGTCCGGGTGTAGTCAGATTGTTGTTCTGCCTGGGTGTTTTTGCCTCCCAATAACCCCTGCATGGCTATTGATCTATTTTTTACTTATTGATATTCAGGGCATTGGAGAAATCTTCCTTTTGATTTATATTCACAATTCAAGGCAAACAGTTTAGTGCTCTGATTATTTCCGGAACCATTTATTCGCCTCTAGCCAAAACATTGGTATGATTTAAAGAAACTCTTATGGCAAAATATCGAATGGACCTACCTCAAATGACCATGTCCACGTTTATGACCGATGGTGGATTGGAAACAGATCTTATTTTTAATCATGGTATTGATTTACCAGAATTTGCAGCATTTGATCTCCTGAAAGATGAAGACGGAAAGGAAATCCTTAGAAAATACTACTTGGATTATCTAAATATTTCTAAGAAACAGTGTAGTGGATTTGTTTTGGAAGCTCCTACCTACCGAGCTAATCCAGACTGGGCATTGAAAATTGGTTATTCACTTGAATCCTTGAATAAACTAATTAGAATTTCTGTACACGAACTCGAAGAAATCAGAAATGAGTATGAGAATAAAGACTTCAAAATTGCACTTAGTGTATGTATTGGCCCTAGAGGTGATGGATATACCCCGTCCAACCTTATGAGTATCAAAAGCGCTGAAGCATATCATTCCCATCAAATTAAACTTGCTGCCGATACCAATGCTGATCTTGTGACAGCAATGACGATGAATTATAATGAGGATGCTATAGGTATTACTCTGGCAGCAAAGAAAAATAATATTCCGGTGGTAATTTCTTACACCGTTGAAACGGATGGAAAGCTTCCAAGTGGACAATCGCTAGAAGAAGCCATTATCTCTCTCGATAATTTGACTGATAACTATGTCTCCTATTATATGATCAACTGTGCTCATCCAGACCATTTTTCGGACATCTTAAATCCAACTAGCACTTGGTCAACAAGAATTAAGGGACTAAGAGCAAATGCATCAAACAAGAGTCATGCAGAACTTGATGGGTCAGAAATCCTTGATGTGGGGGATAAAGATCAACTTGCAAAAAAATATCAAGCGCTAAAAGTCCTCCTTCCCAATCTTTCTATCATCGGCGGTTGCTGCGGTACCGACCACACCCATATGGATAAAATTTGCAAAGCTTGGTTTAATAACTAATTGCCTACAAAGAATTGGATTTTCAAGAACCATAAGTCAAGGAATCTACGCTTCCAGAATTCCCCCGTCTGGGTGTAGTCAGATTGTTCGTGGTACTGGGTGTTTTTGCCAGCCCTACTCCCGACAATTCTCGTGGACCGGCCCAAGGCTAATATCTTTTTAATAGCAATTCATTCCTTATCAATAATCAACCCATTCAAACCCGAGTAATTCATAGCGCTAGAGTTCGGATAATATTCCGGCTTTTCTACAACTTCCTCTTTTAACACGGATATTTGATATAAAACATATGATTTAATCCAACCAATTTAATCCAAATCGGACATGCCTACGG
>JAFMBQ010000147.1 GCA_017858365.1 Algoriphagus sp.
AGGCATAGAGGAATTGGTAAATGCTTTTTTAGAATCGAAAATTTATTCCATGTCGAAACTCGTTTTGCTTGGTAGTTTTGAGCAAGAGCTTGATCCGATTTCAATCGATTTGATGAAGACGATCAGAGAAAACCCGAGAATCGTTCAAATTGATTGGTCTGACCATGTTGCACATTACATGGCTTTGGCTGATGTCTTAGTTCATCCTTCACATCGTGAGGGCTTCCCAAATGTGCTTTTGGAGGCAGGAGCGATGGAATTACCGGTGATTTGCTCTGATATTATAGGGAATAGAGACATTATCTCCCAGCAAAAAACAGGGTTAATCTTTCCTGTAAAAGAGAAAGCCGTACTCAAAGAAGCTTTGGAATTCGCATTTGTGAAGCGAGACAAAATGGCCCAGTTGGCTAGAAATCTAAATCAAGAAGTACAAGAAAATTATGATCGAAAGTCAATTCATCAAGCTTTATTAGCAAATTATAATCGACTTTTAGAGTCTCAATCAAGCTAGAAATACAATAAGTATCATTCAATTATCATCTATGAAGTACCTGGTTACCGGAACCGCCGGATTTATTGGATTTCACGTGGCAAAACAATTGCTGGAAAGAGGAGAAGAAGTCGTTGGGCTGGATATTATTAACGACTATTATGACATCAATCTGAAGTATGCCCGATTAGCAAATATGGGCATTCAGCGGGATCAAGTAAAAAAGGGCGAAATGGTCCAGTCAGATACTGTTGAAGGGTATAGATTCATTCAGTTGGACCTATCTGTCAAAGAATCATTACTGGATCTTTTTGCTCAGGAGAAGTTTGATGTAGTTATTCATCTAGCAGCACAAGCTGGAGTTCGCTATTCACTATCCCATCCGGAAGTATATATCGAGAGCAACATTGTGGCTTACTTAAATATTCTTGAGGCTTGTCGCTTTCATCCTGTCAAGCATTTGGTGTATGCTTCTTCCAGTTCTGTGTATGGCTCAAACGAAAAGATGCCATTTTCCACTTCAGACTCGGTGGATCATCCAATCAGTTTGTATGCTGCTTCCAAAAAGTCAAATGAACTGATGGCACATACCTATAGCCACCTTTTCAATATCCCGACTACTGGTTTAAGATTTTTTACGGTTTATGGACCTTGGGGAAGACCAGATATGGCATTGTTCCTGTTTACAGAAGCCATCTTGAAAGACGAGCCAATTAAGGTATTCAACTATGGGAATATGAAGCGAGACTTCACTTACATAGATGATATAGTGAAGGGGGTAATCAAAGTAGCAGATAGACCTGCGAGTCCAAATGCTGAGTTTGATCCTCAAAACCCTGATCCAGGAAGTTCCAAGGCACCTTACAAGGTCTATAATATTGGAAACTCTTCTCCGGTTTTATTGATGGATTATATCCATGCGGTAGAAAAGGGATTAGGCAAAGAAGCTAAAATGAATATGCTTCCGTTGCAACCTGGTGATGTGCCAGCTTCTCATGCAGAAGTTTCTGATTTGGTTCGAGACACTGGTTACAAACCTGAAACAAAAATTGAAGATGGCGTAAAGGCATTTACTGATTGGTATCTTGATTATTATAAAAAGTAAAAAATGAAAAAATCCATTTTAATAACTGGTGGGGCAGGATTTATTGGAAGCCATGTAGTGAAACTTTTTGTTTCCAAGTATAAAGATTATCAAATCGTAAATCTTGATGCGTTGACTTATGCTGGAAATCTTGAAAATCTGAAAGAAATAGAAGGAGCTCCAAATTATACCTTCGTAAAGGCTGATATTAAAGATGCGGATTCTTTAGCTTCACTTTTTGAATCTCACAAAATCACTGATGTGATCCATTTGGCTGCGGAATCACATGTGGATCGTTCGATTTCTGATCCTTTGGCTTTTGTGATGACAAATGTGATTGGTACGGTCAATCTCCTGAATGTAGCCAAGGAAGCTTGGGAAGGGGAGTTGGATCAGCATTTATTCTATCATGTATCCACTGATGAGGTATATGGATCACTTCATGACGATAGTTTCTTTTTAGAAACAACTGCTTATGACCCTCAGTCACCCTACTCGGCATCGAAAGCTTCTTCAGATCACTTTGTGCGAGCATATGCGAATACTTATAAAATGAGAACGGTGGTGTCTAATTGCTCAAACAATTATGGGCCCAATCATTTTCCTGAAAAATTGATACCGCTTTGCATATACAACATCAAAAATAACAAGCCACTTCCAGTTTATGGGAAAGGTGAAAATGTTCGAGATTGGCTTTTTGTAAAAGATCATGCTCGAGCAATCGACACCGTTTTTCATCAAGGGAAATCTGGCGAAACCTACAATATTGGTGGCTTCAATGAGTGGAAGAATATCGATATCGTTCGATTGCTTTGTGAAAAAATGGATCAAAAACTGGGTAGAACAGAAGGAACTTCCGAGAAGCTAATCACCTATGTGACGGATCGTGCAGGACATGATCATCGCTATGCCATTGATGCTACTAAAATCCAAAAAGAATTAGGATGGGAGCCAAGCCTTCAGTTTGAAGAAGGAATTGAAATTACCATTGACTGGTATCTTGCTAATCAAGACTGGCTGGATCATGTCACCTCTGGATCCTACAAAGATTACTATCAGGATCTCTACGAAAACAGATAAAATGATCCCAGCCTATTGGTTGGGATTTTTACTTGTAGGACGGTCTACCAAAAATAGAACTAATCCAATGGCAATAATCCCTAGACCGATTAGACTCTCCATTGGCTTATCCCAAAGTATATAGCTCATTATTCCCACACTTAAGGATAGATAAACTATTTGCAAATAGGGCTTCCCAGGGGGTTTAAATCCTGAACTGCTTTTAATTCTCAGAGAAGAATAGATTGTGATAGTTCCCATTAATTGGAGCACGAACCCAGCATAAATCAAAACCTGCTCAAATGATCCAGTAAGGAAGAGAATCAGACTAATAATCGTATTAAGAATTATTGCTGCTACAGGGATTCCCTGAGAGTTCACTCTTGAAACCGGTTTCCAAAGGTGGTAATCTTTAGCAATGGAATAAGTGATTCTAGGACCGATCCATGAATATCCGCTGATAGTTGCAATAAGCTGAATAGCAATAAAGAAACTGATCCAAGCAGCACCAGTAGGTCCAAAGATGTTTTCAAATACAATGTTAGCTACTTGGACTTTTCCTGTAAGTTGATCAATTGTCGCATGTTTTAAAAAAATGAGTTGGATCAAAATATAGACTATCGTCACAAAAATGGTAGCGCTGATTAGTGCCAATGGAAGGGTTTTCCGTGGATTCTTGATTTCCTCTACTATGTATGCCGCAGAATTCCATCCAGTAAATGCATAGAAAACAAAAACCAAGGAAACAGCCACGCCAGGTCTTGTGACTTCTCTAGTCCAGGAGGAAGAAAAGTTTAAAGCAGTGAATTCGATTCGAGGAGAGAAATAAAAACCAATCCCAATCAGAATTAGGACAAATACAATCTTTAAAAAAGTCAAGCTATTTTGAATTAAGCCACTTTGCCTTATACTCACAATGTGACCAATCGGAATTCCAATTAAGAAGATCAAACCCGGCCAGATACTTTCTCCTAAAATAGGAGAGAGGTAGTTATTCATGGCCATCGCCGCTATTGCAATCGGAGCTGAAAATCCAACGCTCAGCGAAACCCATGCATACAGATAGCCAATGGATGGATGTAATGTTTCAGATAGGAAAATATAATCTCCTCCAGATTTCTGGAAATGGGTGCCTAGCTCGGCATAGATCAATGCTCCAATCAAAGCCATCGCACCTCCTAATGTCCAAAGCAATATAATGGACCAGGTATTCTGAACCTCAACCAACTGAAAGCCTAAGCTGGTAAAAACACCAGTTCCAATCATATTTGCGATGACCAAACCTGCTGCAGTTTTCCAGCCTATTTTGTGATTTGTGGACATTAAGAAGAAGATTACGGATTTTGAGAACAATAAAAAAGGCATTTGCCGAAGCAAATGCCTTTTCAATTAATCTTATTGAAAATTAATCCTTTTTGACTTCTTCAAATAGATCAATTGGAGTAGCCTTTACTTTTTCTTCAAAAGCTTTCCAGTCGCCATTCATAAACAATTCTACTTTAGATATTGCCTCATCAGCAGCTGATCGTGCTTGATCATATAAACGTAACTCTGTAGCTCCAGGAGCGGTATAGGACGAACCTGCATATCTACGAGGTAGACTTACCATTGTCATTGTCGTAGGGTATAGGCTTCTTACGATTCCTTGTCCTTCTAAAGTAGGGCCATCAAAAGCTTCTCTAGTCATATCCAATGATTTTTTAACATCTTTAGCAGCTTTGGTAAGTGCTTTTGCCTCTTCAGTATCAATGTCTTTAGTCATCGCCAAAACTTTATCAATTGTTTTTTGTGCGTTATCCAACTTTTCTGTTGAAGCACTAACTTCCGAAGTAAGGCCTTCCAATTTCTTCATAAAATCTTCTTTAGCTTTCAAATCTGCCAAATTGACTTTGATTCTAGGATCGGAGTAAACATTAATGGTCGTCTCATCTTCTACCTCTTGGAATGCATAAACTACCTTATATTTTCCTGGAAGTGCATCTCCACCGCTTGGTTCAAAGAATCCGCTTCTTCGACCTCCCCTTCGTGGAGAGTTGCTCATTTCAGCAGTTGATTTACGATCCAGATTCCAGGTGATTCGGTTTACCCCATTAACAGGTACAGTCTTCAATGTCCTGATTTGTTCTCCTGCTTCATTGAAAATCGAAACCGTTACCGTATCCAACTTTGTAGTATCTGATTGATTTATAATAAAAGTTAAACGTCCACCGAACTCTCTGTTTTCGGCAGCGTACTTTCCATTTGCTGCGAATCTTTCACCATGAGGCTGCTGAATCTCTGCTTGATAAGCATCTGAAGAAGGTACTGCTGTAATTTTAGATTCAGGTAGTTTACCATTATTCTTAGCTATTACTCGTAATGGGCGAATGTCATCCAAAACCCACATGGATCGCCCAAATGTACCGATAACCAAATCAGCCTCTCGCTCTTGAATAGCAAGATCATAGGTTGATACTGCCTTTGGATACCCATTTTCCCACTTGTTCCAGGTTTTTGCTTTGTCAAACGAGACATATAATCCGTATTCAGTTCCTAAGAACACCAAGTTTGGAACTTCGATGTCCTGTTTGATTGAAAGCGTGTATCCCCAAACCTTGCTGTCGTCTGCTATTTGAGTAAATGTAGATCCAAGATTTGCCGTATGGTACGCATAGGCACTGAAATCATTGTTTCGATAATTGTTAGCGATTATCCATGCTTCATTTGCATCGTAGGTGGAAGCCTGAATCTGCGGAACCCAAGATCCCTTAGGCAGTCCTTTGAGTTTGGAAACTACATTAGTCCAAGTTTTTCCTCCATCCTTTGTCACCTGCACATTTCCATCATCTGTTCCCACCCAGATTATATTTGAATCTATTGGGCTAGGAGCAATGGCCAAAATGGTCGTATGGTTTTCAGCTCCGGTGATATCAAAAGTTAATCCTCCAGTTGATTGCTGCCGCTGCTTGGTAGAGTCATTTGTGGTGAGATCGGGAGAAATGATTTCCCAAGTATCTCCGTTGTCAATTGACTTATGTAGGAATTGAGAACCATAATACACGGTCTTTGCATTATGTGGATCCTGAGCAATCGCTGCATTCCAGTTGAACCGAAGGAAAACATCTTTGTCTGGATGAGTGGGTCTTAGGGTTTTATTATGACCAGTTTCCTTATCAAATCGGGATAGATTTCCACCCTGAGACATGGTATAGCCATATCGGGAATTAGTAGGATCCGGCACCACATCGAAGCCATCACCAAAGGATAATTCTTGCCAATACGTATTTCTAATGCCATCTCTTTTCCAGATATAGGAAGGTCCAACCCAAGAGCCATTGTCCTGCATTCCACCATAGATGTTATAAGGTAGCTCATTATCCACATTGACATGGTAAAACTGACCCACTGGAATGTTTTCTGCGAAATACCAAGTCTTTCCACCATCTCTTGTGATGTTCAAACCGCCATCATTTCCATCAATCATGAGTTTTGGATCAAAAGGATTGATATACCAAGCGTGATGATCTGGGTGAACCCCGTCATATTGTAAAAGTTGCTCAAACGATTTTCCACCATCTTCACTCATTCCTACTCTACTATATAAGGTGTAAATCCGATTCTCATTTTTCGGATCTGCGTAGATCTCAAAATAGTAAAACGGACGATCACCGATATCTCCTCCATTATTGATCATTTCAAACTTATTCCCCCCATCTTCAGAGATATAAAGAGCGTTTTTCTTCGACTCGATTAGCGCATAAACTTTATTGCTATTTGATTCAGAAATAGCTAAGCCCATTCTTCCTAAATCTCCTTTAGGAATACCATTTGAATCGTCAAGCTTTTTCCAGTTATCACCGCCATCAAGGGTCAAGTATAATCCTGAAGAGGGTCCGCCAGATTCAAAAAAGTCAGGATAACGACGGTGTTGCCACATATTGACAAAGATCTTGTTAGGATTATTAGGATCCATGATCATCTCACCAACACCAGTTTTGGTATCTACATAAAGAATCTTTTTCCAAGTTTTTCCTCCATCGATAGTCTTATAAACTCCACGGTCTTCTTGTTCACCCCAAGGTGATCCAATAGCTCCGACAAATACTGTATTCGGATCATTAGGATGAATAATGATTCGATGTATGGCTTTAGTTTTCTCCAGTCCCATCAATTGCCAAGTCTTGCCTGCATCTAATGATCGGTAGACTCCGCCTCCCATGGTTAGTGAATTTCTTGGATTTCCCTCACCAGTTCCTACCCAGATGAGATCTGGGTTTTTTTGATAAATAGAAATCGCACCAATGGAATGGATTTTTTGATCATCAAAAATCGGATCCCAACTGATTCCACCAGAGGTAGATTTCCAAAGACCACCAGAAGCAGCACCTGCATAGATAATGGTCGGATTAGCGTCCACAGCATCGATGGAAGTGATTCGGCCACTCATGCCTGCGGGGCCTACATTTCTTGTTTTCATGGATTTGAATAAATCCATATCTACTTGCTGAGAATAACCTGAAAAGTTCAGGAGCAAAGCAAAAATGAGGATGTAAATTTTTCTCATAGATCGTTTTTTTAGTAAAGTTCGAATTAAGCTAAAAGATCGTGTAAGCGAATAAGAATTTATTTTAGCGGAAAGGCAATCAATTTAATAATGACTTCTGGCTTTTATATCGGTGGTTTGTTAGAAAATCTCTTTTTCCTTTTCTTTAAGAAATTAAAAACAAATTATATGTATTCATCCCTGACGAAGCCTGTATTTGGGCTTTTTCTTTGCCTAATCATTTCAACATTTGCTCATAGTCAGACGGGTAGATTTCAACAGGCAATCAATTATCAAATGGACGTCAACTTAGACGTCAAAACCAATCAATACACTGGCAGTCAAGTTATTTCCTACACAAATAATTCTCCTGATACATTAGATCGAGTTTTTTTTCATTTGTATTACAATGCCTTTCAACCTGGAAGTATGATGGATGAGCGATCTAGAAGCATTTCAGATCCGGATAAAAGAGTGGCAGATCGCATCGCTAAGCTAAAGCCGAATGAGGTGGGCTTTTTGCACATCAGTGAATTGAAAATGAATGGGAAATCAGTAAAATTTACTGAGGAAGAGACTGTTTTGGTGGTTTACTTGGATAATCCGATTCTCCCAAATTCTTCAGTAAAATTTGAATCCACATTCAACGGGCAAGTTCCACTTCAGATCAGAAGATCGGGAAGAGATGGAGCTGAGGGAGTTCGGTATTCTATATCTCAATGGTATCCGAAACTGTCTAACTATGATGAGCAAGGCTGGCATTCCAATCCTTATATCGGTCGTGAGTTTTATGGGATTTGGGGAGATTTTGATGTGAAAATCACCTTGGACAAAACCTACGTGATAGGTGGAACAGGTTACTTACAAAACCCAAATGAAATTGGTCATGGCTATGAGGACGATGGGGTAAAAGTTCCAGCTGTAAAAGGGAATACCTTGACTTGGCACTTCAAAGCACCAATGGTTCACGATTTTATGTGGGCAGCAGATCCTAATTATCAGCATGATAAAGTCCTAATGGAAAATGGAATCACAGTCCACCATTTCTTTATTCCCGGAGAAAAAACCTCGGAGAGTTGGGGAAAATTGAAAGAGTACACTCCCAAGGCAATCAATTACCTTTCAGAACATTTTGGTCAATATCCTTATAAACAATTCTCTGTGGTGCAAGGCGGTGATGGAGGAATGGAATATGCCATGTCAACTTTGATTACAGGAGAGCGAAGCCTCCGAAGTCTGACAGGAGTGATGGTTCACGAACTAGCACATAGCTGGTTTCATGGAGTTTTGGCAACGAATGAGTCGCTTTATCCTTGGATGGATGAGGGTTTTACAAGTTATGCTTCAAGTCTTGCGATGAGTGAGATTTATTCTCCATCGGCAAACCCAACAGCTGGTTCCTATGCTGGTTATATTAAGTTGGCTAAATCTGGATTAGAGGAGCCAATGAATACACACTCGGATCATTACAATACAAATTCTGCTTATAGTGCCGCTGCTTATTCAAAAGGAGCTACGTTCATCGCTCAAATGGGTTATGTGATTGGTGATGATGTGAGGGATCGAGCGATGTTGAGGTATTTCGATACGTGGAAGTTTAGACATCCAAATGTCAATGACTTAGTTCGAATTATGGAGAAAGAAAGTGGAATGGAGTTGGATTGGTACAAAGAATACTTTGTGAATTCAACCAAGACGATTGATTATGGAATCAAAGCGGTGAATCCTCAGGGAAATGATACTGAAATCGTTCTAGAGCGGATTGGATTAATGCCAATGCCTGTTGATTTGGTAGTTACTTATAAAGATGGGAGCTCTGAGTTAATTTATTTGCCTTTAGTAATCATGAGAGGGGAGAAGCCGGTTGAAAAAGATATGCCTATGCGTTCTATGACTTCAGATTGGCCTTGGACAAATTTGACCAAAACCATAAAAATTGCTCAAAAGAAAGATAATATAAAGTCTGTTGAAATAGATCCTTCTATGCGAATGGCTGATCTAGAGCGAAAAAACAACAAAATGGAATTCTAAGTATAAAAAAGGCATAAAAAAAAAGGTGACTGTGAAGTCACCTTTTTTTATTCCAAGATCAACCTTCGTTTTTCTTGTCCTGAACTTCCTTACGGATGTCCTGAGCAATATTTTTAAGGTCTTGCATTCCTTTTCTAACTCGTGTTCCTGCGGCTTGGTTGCCTTTGTCGTAGAATTTAACGAAATCTTCCTCCATAGCGAGGATCAAATCTCTAACTTCACTAAATTTGCTCATAGTTAAAGTGATTTTTTTAGGTTGATGATAAGTTTATTTGAATCTAATAT
>JAFMBQ010000148.1 GCA_017858365.1 Algoriphagus sp.
CTATCTAATATCTATGGATAAAATCTTACCCTCCCCAGATATTAGGACTGATCCACCACCACTCCGAATTCAGATGCTTCTTGATTTATTTCTTGGAGCTTTTACATTTTAGAATTCCACTCTGTCATACCGTTTATGATATTCTCCTAAGTATTCTGCTTAAATTTTCTTTCCTTTCGGATCCAATAGGTTCACCAATTTGAATCCTACTCATCCATAAGCAAGGAAATTAAACCACCATGAAAGAAATAATTGAGGCGATTAATGCCGTGATTTGGAGTGACGCACTGATTTTTTTATGCTTAGCAGCGGGAGTTTATTTTTCCATAGCCACCCGGTTTTTACAAGTGACTTACATTAAAGAAATGGTCACACTTCTTTTCAAAGGAGAATCTTCTGCGAAAGGAGTCTCTTCTTTTCAAGCATTTGCAATCGCAATTTCAGGAAGAGTTGGTACAGGAAATATCGCAGGCGTTGCGACAGCTATCGCAATGGGAGGTCCCGGTGCGATTTTCTGGATGTGGGTTATCGCATTTTTAGGTGCTTCCTCCGCATTTATAGAAGCCACATTAGGTCAGATCTATAAGGAAGTAAACAACGGACAATATCGAGGAGGACCTGCCTACTATATAGAAAAAGGTCTTGGTGTAAAGTGGTACGCAATTACATTCGCATTTGCGACTATTTTAGCTACGGCTCTTTTCATGCCAGGTGTACAAAGCAATAGCATTGCCCTAAGTGCAGAAAATGCATTTGGAATACCTGTGATCTATACTGCTTCTATTATTACAGGGCTTTTGGCGATAATAATATTAGGTGGAGTAAAACGAATTAGTAAAGTAGCTGAAGTGGTAATCCCTATTATGGCTGCTGCTTACATTTCCATGGCGGTTATCATTATCGGAATGAATATCGCCGAAGTTCCTGCGATTTTCGCCTTGATTATTAAGTCCGCCTTCAATTTGGAGTCAGCATTCAGTGGAGTATTTGGAATGGCTATCGCTTGGGGTGTTAAAAGAGGAATTTATTCTAATGAGGCGGGCCAAGGAACGGCACCCCATGCAGCGGCAGCGGCAGAGGTTTCTCATCCAGTGAAACAAGGATTGGTACAATCATTCTCGGTTTATATTGATACGCTTTTCGTATGTACTGCTACGGCTTTAATGATTCTGTTCACAGGTCAATATAATGTGTTGAATCCTGAAGGAGGCTTTATAGTAGAAAATCTCCCTGGTGTAGCATTTGGACCAGAGTATACCCAATACGCAGTTGCTACGCAATTCCCAACGTTGGGCAAAGGTTTTATAGCGATCTCCTTATTGTTCTTTGCGTTTACCACCATAATGGCTTACTACTACATTGCAGAGACAAATTTGAGTTACCTGACCAGACATATGTCTTCGAAATGGAGCCTACCAGCCTTGAGAATATTAATTCTAGGGGCCACTTTTTATGGCTGTATAAAGACAGCTGAAGTCGCCTGGATGATGGGAGATATTGGAGTTGGCTTAATGGCATGGCTAAATATTATCGCAATTATCTTGCTACGTAAGCCCGCTTTCAAGGCATTCGCCGATTATAAAAAACAAAAGAAAGAAGGCAAAGACCCAGTCTTCATAGCTAAAGACGTTGGAATCGAAAACGCAGATTTCTGGAAATAATAAAAAGAGCAACTTACGGGTTGCTCTTTTTATTACTCATTTTCCGTCTAAATGCCTTCCAAAAATTTTCATTCTTCTCAGCAATCGGCACATCGTCTCCAAGTAAATAGGCGAAGGCCGACATGTCTGATGACTTTTCTAAACTGATCTTTAAAACTCCGACCAAAGGAATAAATAAGATCATCCCTGAAATACCCCAAAGCCACCCCCCAACTAAAATCGCCAGCAAAACGGCCAACGCATTTACTTTGACTTGGGAACCTACTACCAGAGGAGTGATGATATTATTTTCAAGTAGCTGAATGCCCCACAAGACAGCAATTGCTATAATCGGATAGGTAATTGAATCTGTAGTGAGGAAAATATAAAGAACTGCGAAAAAAGAACTGATAAATACACCTACATAAGGGATTAGATTCAGGATAGCAATTAAAGCTGCAAATAGAATAAAGTATTTGACCCCAATGAGAAAGAAAAATAAACCGGCTAAAATGGAAACAATCAGGGTGACTTTGAGCATTCCAGAAAGGTAAGATTGAATCACCCTTCCAGAGTCTGTTGCCCAAGTAACGATCCGCTCATTATTATCTTCATAAAGCTTAATAATAAATGCTGCGAAAAAATCTTTGTAGTAGATTAACAAAAAAGTGTAAAGCGGAATTATTGCAGCTAATGTCAGCGATTTACCTGTTTGTAAAATGGTCGAATTAAAATTTTCTGCACTAAAGAAATTTGAAATCCCTAAACTTTCCAAAACGATCGCTTCTGACCCAATCAATTCGTTGAGTTCTCGAATAGAGCGGCTAAGTTTAGAATTTAAGGTGTCTTGGATCTGAGGGATTTCCTCTAAAAGTCCGATCATTTGATTTACCAAAAGGTAAAGAATCCCAATGGCCGTCATGGATACCAATAAAATACTGATCGCAATAGCACCACCTCTAGGGATTCGCTTCAGTTCAAACCAATTCGAAATAGGATTTAACGCAAATGCAAAAAAAACTCCCCATACCAAAGGCACAAGGAGAAAAGCTCCTTCTTTTAAAATAACTACTCCAAAAACAATTGAGACTAGGAAATAAGCTAATCGTTGAATTCGAGAACTTTCCATGAATTTTGGTTTAAATGAAGATCTTTTGACACCACTACCAACTATCTTGAATATACTCCATCTGCTCATAAAAACACATAATTTGCCTATTTTAGAAGTTATATTTAATCCAATCATTCCCCACTGAGAATTTAAAATCAATTGATTTCAAATTCTTTTTATCCTAAAACCCTTGACCGGTATTTGATCTTTCCTTAAAAAATCATCCATGCGAAAATTTATCCTGCTTTTCTTTTTGACCCCCTCTCTGCTTTTTGCGCAAGCAAAAGTTGATACCATTCAAGTCTATAGCCCATCCATGAAGAAAAGTTTGAAAGTAGCCATCACTACTCCCAGTTCATATCAAGGTTCTGAACATCGATTCCCAACCTTATACTTACTTCATGGCGGAAGTGGTTCCTTTTCGGATTGGCTTACCAAAGTGACTGAGCCAGGATTGGTAAGTCGAATAGCGGAGGAATACAACATCATCATTATCAATCCGGGAGTGGGTCCATCAAGCTATTACTTTGATAGCCCACTGATCGACTCAGTCCAATACGAAACCTATATCACCTCGGAATTGATCTCAGAAATAGATTCTAACTATCGCACCCTTGCTCAAAAAGAGTCCCGAGCAATCACAGGCTTATCAATGGGCGGTCATGGAGCAATCACACTCAGTGCTAGGCATCCTGAGTTATTTGCTGTTGCTGGAAGTATGAGTGGGGTAATGAATATCGACACCCGAATGTGGGAAGTGGGAGACGAATTAAAGAACATGCGTGCAAAAACCTTTAAAATGACCCTTGGTGAGATTGACTATGAGTATCCTTATTCTTCTTTCACGGCCGTTGGCTTGGTGGATCAGATCAAAGCCAATGGGATTCCATTGATCATTGATTGCGGAACAGAGGACTTCTTGATCTCTACTAACCGTCAAATGCATCAGCTCCTACTTGCTGATAAAACTCCTCATGAGTATACTGAAAGACCTGGTGCCCATACTTGGCAGTATTGGACTGAAGCTCTACCTGTTCACATGCAATTTATCAATAAGCATCTCAAGCGGTAAAAAGAACCCGAGATTTCACTTCCTGTTTTAAGCTTAAATTTGCTTTTTGCATTTCAATTAACCCTAACTATGTCCCAGTTCGATTCCATCAGGCCATTTTATGAGACAGAGGCAAATGCTGCTATACGTTCAATCATTGATGATCCCATGCTTGAAGCCATTATGGGTTTTACTTTTCCAGACGATCATTCTAAAAACTGGAAAAATTTAATGCTTCACACCCACTCCCTGCGGGATTTCCAAGTGAATTTTATTTATCCAGGTGTACAAAAAGTTCTTGAAAAAAGCTCAAATGGTTTGAGTACAGGTGGATTTGACCAACTTGAACCAAATACAGCATATTTATTTATTTCAAATCATCGAGATATTATTCTAGATACCTCTTTGCTAAACTCCTGTCTTTATGAGCATAGTTTGGTACTTACCACTTCGGCAATAGGCGATAACTTAATCCAAAAGCCATTCCTCCATACCCTTTCCAAATTGAATCGGAACTTTGCAATTAAAAGAGGGCTACAAGGACGAGCTTTGCTGGAAAGCTCGAAACAAGCTGCTGCTTTTATTAAAAAAAGTCTCCTAAGCGAGAACCGGTCTGTTTGGACTGCCCAGCGAGAGGGAAGAACTAAAGACGGAAATGATGCCACCCATAAAGGGGTATTGAAAATGCTCACGCTTGCAGAAGAGGGATCTGACCAGTTTTCTTATTTTGAAAAGATCAAAGTGGTACCTATTTCAATTTCCTATGAATATGACCCAACCGACTTATTGAAAATGCCTGAACTCCTGGCAAAATCAAAAGATGAAAAATATGTAAAAAGTGAAAATGAAGATTTCCAAAACCTTCTCAGAGGTCTAATAGGCACCAAAAAACGAATCCACCTACAAGTAAATGGCTTGTTAACTGAAGAAATAAAAGAAATCTCAAAATCTGATTTAGGTTCAGGAGAGAAATTGAGTAAGCTAGCCGCTATCATTGACCAAAAAATCTGGGCTGGCTATAAGCTTTGGCCGAGCAACTTCATTGCTCATGACCTCCTTTATGGCGATGAGGAATTCAAACATGAATATACCATCGCAGAAAAAGAGGCTTTTGAAAAAAGACTGCAAGAAAAAGTAGACGTTAAAAATGAATTTTTGGTGAAGAGCTTTCTTTCGATGTATGCTAATCCCGTAAATAACCAGACCAAAGCCCTAACTGCTCATTAGTCATGAAAGTAACTGACTTTTTTATCGCTTTTTTTTTAATTCCGGTTTTAGGATTTTCTCAAGAGAAAATTCCTTTGGGAAAAATCGGAACTCCATATGGTGAGATATTTATTCAATTGGATGACCGTACCCCCAACCACAAAGCAAGCTTTATCGAATTGGCAGAAGCGGGATACTGGGATTCGCTGACCTTTAATCGCGTGGTTCCCAATTTCGTCGCCCAAGGCGGCTGTCCGGATACCGAGGAAGGATTCAATGATCCAGAGTACCTTTTGTCCCCTGAGTTTGTGCCGGAATTAAAACATGTCTATGGCGCAGTCGGTGCAGGTAGAGATGGAAATCCCGACAAACTCTCCGCTAGATGCCAGTTTTACATTGTACAAAATCCCGATGGAATCCCAAGATTAGATGGAGATTACACGATTTTCGGACATATCATCAAAGGGATGGATATCATAGAGCGAATCGTACGGGTGAAGCGAGATAGCAAAGACGAGCCCGTTAAACCTATTACGATGACCGTATCTATTACCTATTTAGACGAGGAAGGATTGAAAAAAATCCTGAATTAATTCGGCGAATTTGAGAGATAATTTAATTTTAAAATACCTATTTATCTGGTGGTTAAATTTAATTCTAATCAGTAGCGTCCAGTTTTGTCCTCTGGTTACCACAATTTGAAATTTCATATTCTTAGTAAAATTTTGAATCTAAAAATTCCAACAAATGACAAAGAATAAACCGATTAGAATCCTCGTAGTAGGCTGTGGAAATATGGGGGCATCCCATGCAACGGCCTATCACCACATGCCAGAATTTGAAATCTGCGGTTTAGTCTCCCGAGGAGAAAGCAAATTGAAATTGAACCAAGCGCTGAAAGCAGCTTATCCACTTTTTGAAGATTTTGACAAAGCACTTGCTGACTCCAGCCCAGACGCAGTTTGTATCTCCACTTATCCTGATACCCATGAGGATTTTGCGATCAAAGCTTTGGAAGCAGGTTGTCATATCTTTATCGAAAAACCCCTAGCCGATACCGTTTTGGGGTGCGAACGCATCATTTCAAAAGCTAAAAAAACAGACAAAAAAGTAGTCGTAGGCTATATTTTAAGACATCATCCTTCTTGGATTCGATTTATTGAAGAGGCTCAGAAAATGGGAAAACCGCTGGTGATGCGGATGAATCTGAATCAGCAGAGCCATGGCTACATGTGGGATGTACATCGGAATTTGATGAAAAGTCTAAGCCCTATCGTAGATTGCGGCGTCCACTACATCGATGTAATGTGCCAAATGACTCGATCTAAACCAGTCTCTGTCTCTGCTATTGGAGCTCGATTGACGCCGGATATCGCAACTGACAATTATAATTACGGTCAACTTCAGCTTCGTTTCGAAGATGGATCTGTGGGCTGGTATGAAGCAGCTTGGGGGCCAATGGTTTCGGAGACCGCATTCTTCATCAAAGATGTTTTCGGCCCAAAAGGGGCCGTTTCCATTACTGCCAAGGATGCTGGAGCATCAGGCAAGTCCGATCATGTGGATAGTCATACCAAAACTGAATCCATCCGAGTTCATCATGCTGATATTGATTCCAAAAATGAGTTTACTAAACCTGATGAATGGATTGATATGACTGATGAACCTGGTCATCAAGAACTCTGTGATCGGGAACAGGCTTACTTTCTAAAAGCGATTGTGGAAGATGTAGATTTGACAGATCATTTGGATGATGCTACCAACAGCTTGAAGATTGCTTTCGCTTGTGATGAATCTGTAAAAACCGGAGAAACAGTAAAACTCTAGGTTCCTCCTATTTCCGTTTGCCAACTCGAAGGAGATCGGTATATTCCTTTTTTACCCAAGCTATGAAAAATAAGACAGTAGTAATCACAGGAGGCGCGAGCGGAATTGGCTTGGCAATGGTCAAAAAATTCGCTGCAGAACATTGGCGTGTGTTTTTCATTGACACGAATCAAGTTGAAGCTGAAAAAGTGGAAAAAGAGCTAAAAGAAAAAGGCTATTCTGTTTCCTTTCTCAACTGTAATATCACTCAGTCAGCAACAGTCAAAGCCGTATTTGAGGCGATTCCAGGGAAAATAGATACCCTTATCAATAATGCAGGAATTTCCCATATTGGGAAGGTTGAAAATACAAGCGAGGAGGATTTTGAAAAGCTTTTCCAGGTAAATGTCAAAGGATCATTCCTTTGTATTCAAGCTGCACTTCCAAAGCTAAAGCAAGATGGTGGCGGTTCGATTTTAAATATGGCATCTGTCGCGGCAACTATTGGGATTCCCGATCGATTCGCTTATAGCATGACCAAAGGCGCAATGCTCACCATGACCCTGAGTATTGCCAGAGATTATGTAGCGGATGGGATTCGATGCAATTGTATTTCTCCGGGACGGGTCCACACGCCATTTGTTGATGGATTTATTGCCAAAACCTATCCAGGCCAAGAAAAGGAGATGTTTGAAAAATTAGCTTCGACACAACCAATTGGAAGAATGGGTTCCCCTGAAGAGATCGCTGAACTTGCTTATTTCATCAGCTCAGATGCTGGCGGCTTTATTACAGGAAGCAATTACAACATCGATGGTGGATTTATGGGATTGAAGATGTAAGCGGATTTGGGATTGTAGAATTACGATTTAGGAGATTTAACTCAGTCTTTCACCGCTTCTAAAAACCCTCAATCGACATCTTGATTCTAAAATCCTAAAACCTGATTACTGAATATGTATACTACATACAATACTAACATCTTATGTCTTGGCTATAGACTCTAAAGTCTTGATTCTTGATACTAACTACTTGATACTTTAAAATATGAAACTGATACGATTTGGCGAAGCCGGAAAAGAGAAAGCTGGAATACAAGATAAGAATGGAATAAATCTAGACTGCTCAGGCTTTGAGGAGGATTGGAATGAGGACTTTTTTACCAATAACGGATTGGCAAGATTGGAAGAATGGCTGAAAGCAAATCAGGAAAATTTAAGTCCAATCCCTCAAAATGCTCGGATCGGATCACCGATTGCACGTCCTTCCAAAATCATCTGCATCGGTTTGAATTACCTCAAACATGCTCAGGAAGCAGGAATGGCAGTTCCGGAGATTCCAATCATTTTCATGAAAGCCACTTCTTCGCTCTCAGGACCATTTGATCCAATACTGATCCCAAGAAACTCAGTTCAAACTGACTGGGAAGTAGAACTAGCAGTGGTAATTGGGAAGCGCGCCAAGTACGTCTCCGTCGAGCATGCGATGGATTATGTTGCAGGCTATTGCTTACACAATGACGTCAGCGAGCGAGACTTTCAGCTACGGCATGGCGGTCAATGGGTAAAAGGGAAAAGTGCCGACAGTTTTGCTCCCCTTGGGCCATTCTTGGCCACACGAGATGAAATCAAAGATCCGCATAACCTTCGTCTTTGGCTTAAACTAAATGGAAAAATGCTACAAGACAGTACCACTTCAGACTTGATATTTGACCTTCCTACGATCATTTCGCATTTGAGTCAGTACATGACCCTACTTCCTGGAGATGTCATCTCCACAGGTACTCCAGCCGGAGTAGGTATGGGCTTGAAGCCCGAGCCTAAATATCTAGAACCTGGAGACATTGTCGAGTTAGGAATCGACGGACTGGGGATTTCGAGACAAGTGGCGATGAATGATCCAGAAGCATGAGATTAGATTCCCATCAGCATTTCTGGAAGTATGACCCCAAACGACAGCCCTGGATCAATGAAGAAATGAAAGTGATCCGTAAAAACTTCCTGCCAGAAGATCTTTTACCATTGATGGAGCAGACCAAAATCGAAGCATGCATAGCCGTTCAGGCTGACGAAAGCATCCGAGAAACTGCCTTTTTGTGTGATTTAGCACTGGAATATGATTTTATCAAAGGAGTAGTCGGCTGGGCAGATTTAGGTTCTGATGATTTGGATAAGGATCTCGATCAATTTGCTGATCAGGTCAAACTGAAAGGCTATCGCGAAGTACTTCAATCCAAAAATGTGGATTATATGCTTCGCCCAGAATTTATAAGAGGAATTAATAAACTCGGAAAAAGAGGCTATACCTACGACATTCTAATCTTTGCAAATCAACTGGAAGCTACCTACCACTTTCTAAAAAAAGCTCCGGAACAACCCTTTGTAATCGATCATTTGGCAAAGCCAAAGGTGAAACTAGGCATCTGGCGTGAATGGAAAAAAGAACTGAGTCTACTCGCTGAGCGGGATTATATCTATTGCAAACTCTCAGGAATCATTACCGAAGCAGACTGGAAAAAGTGGAAAAAAGAGGAGGTGAAAGTCTATCTCGATACCGCACTCGAACTCTTTGGCCCAAAGCGATTGATGTTTGGCAGTGATTGG
>JAFMBQ010000149.1 GCA_017858365.1 Algoriphagus sp.
ATCAGATCCTTTTCAACCTCTCTGAGAAATTCTTACTTTAGTCGGACAGTAGTGAATATAAACCAAAACAATTTTGAGTTTTATTCTTTTTTTCAGTACTTAATTATGCTAAACTTAAATTATTTAATCATATGCTGAAAAAATCTATTATCTATGTTTTCTTTTTTTTTGGAGCCTTAAATGGCTTTTCCCAAGAGACATCCACAGCAGTTAAAAAAACGAATAAGGTCTATTCTGCATCCGTAAGTGAGACGATCTTTTCAATTGGGATAGTGGATGCAGCACCGCTAAACACAAGCTCGGTCGTTCGATTCACTCCCTTTTTCAATTTTGGGCAACAGTTGCACGTCGACTTCTCTGACAATTTTGGGATTTATACTGGGTTTGGAATCCGGAATGTCGGTATGATCAACGATCTCAATGATTCCGTTCGAGTCAAGCAACGTACCTATAATGTGGGTATTCCTTTGGCAGTCAAGTTTGGAAATATGAATAGTTGGCAAGGAGCTCTTGGTTTTGAAGCTGAATTTGCAGTTGCCTACAAACAAAAAGTCTATGTCAATGGGGAAAAGCGTAAATCAAGCTCATGGTTTGACGATCGAACCAATATTTTTCTTCCATCTGTTTTTGCTGAACTGAAAGGAGAAAAAGGAAACTATATTAGATTCAAATATTATCTCACAGATTATCTGACCTCAAACCAGCAGATAAATGTCCCTGGAGTAGTATATAGACCCACTCAAAGTCAACTCTTTTATATTTCATTGGGATACGTGATCAAGAACCGCGATTTCCAAACTAGCAAACAATAAGACTTCTCATATATAAAGGAGTTTAAAGATCTGGCATGTTTGATCCTAAACGAGGTTTGCTAAAAATAAGTGATCCCTTCTTGAATCGTATTAGCTCAATTTTAGATAAATTATAAGGGTCAAATAACCTCTTTTCATGTCTGATCGAAAAAGACTAACCCTCAAAGATATTGCCAGAGAACTCGGGATATCTGTCTCTACAGCTTCTAGAGCATTAAATTCTTACCCTGGGATCTCGGGAGAAACCATTAAAATGGTTAAAGAATTTGCTGAAAAGCACAATTATGTGCCCAACGCGATGGCGGTTAATTTTCGAAAAAACAAGACCATGACAATTGGGATGGTGGTACCTGAGTTAGTCCATTATTTTTTCTCATCTGTGATTTCTGGAGCGATCAAAGAAGCCAAAAAGCATAATTATAGTATTCTGGTAAGTCAGACGGATGAGTTGGTGAAGAATGAAATACTTGCTTGTCGTACCATGCTTTCAAGTAGTGTTGATGGACTATTGATCTCCATTTCCAATGAAACCAATTCAGTAGATCATCTTCTTGAGTTTATAGAAGAGGGCCGACCTGTAGTTCAATTTGATAAAGTCAGCGATCTACTCGCTTCGCCAAAAGTAATTGTAGATGATTTTCAGGGAGCTTATGAAGCTGTTGAGCATTTAGTACAGCAAGGCTACCAAAAAATCGCCCATATTAATGGATTATCTCATGTCAAAAATTCAGCTGAGCGGCTGCGCGGTTATAAAAAAGCTCTGGCAGATCATGGGATTAGTGCCGAGCCTGCTTGGGTAGTCCATTGTAAAGAGATTTCAGAGCAGGAGGGTTTTGACTTTGCGAAGCAATTATGGAGTCTCCCCAACCCTCCTGATGCAATTTTCTGTATCACAGACTTAGTTGGAATGGGAGCAATGAAATTTTTCAAACAGGAGAAAATCCACGTGCCAAGTCAAATTGGTTTGGTGGGATTTAGTAATTGGGATATGTCAAACTTTGCATCTCCAAGTCTAAGCTCAGTAGATCAGCATGCTTTCCAAATAGGAGCGAAAGCTGTGGGATTACTTATCGCATCTATCAAATCAAATGAGGTAGGGAAAGATGAAGTTTATGAGATTAAAACCAGCTTGGTCTTCAGAGAATCTTCAGATAAGCGACAGGAGCTATTTTAGTCTGGGAGTACTTCCAAGATATAAAATCCATAAGGTGGTATAATCAAGTACTCATTATCCGGTCCTATTGTAAATTTTTCTCCAGTCCAATGATCTAGTAATTCATCCGGACTTTTACCCTGTTCCTTGAATGCATACCAAGTCAGGAAAGCAGTTTGACTTCCGAAATTGAAAATACAATACACCTTTTGATTCCCATAAGATCTCACAAAACCTGCGACGTGGATATTATGTGGGGCTAGCCAAGTGAGGTTTTTTTGATCACTAAAGACGGGCAATTGCTTTCGAACTTGAATCAGTTTTTTAGTCCCTGCAAAGATCTTCCCCTCGATAGTATTTGCTTTTGTTGTCTTAGCATTCTTTTTCCAATCAATGATGGGGCGATGCATCCATCGATTATCGTAGCTTTTTCCAGGATCATTTTGGTAGCTGTAGTCATTGGTATAACCCAACTCATCTCCATAATAGAGCATTGGCATACCACCTAAGAAAAAAGAATGTGCTTGCATGAGGAGAATTTTTGAATTGAGGTATCAATCTCCCGCTGGTCAGCGTTTTCAATTGCTTTTTCCAGCCCACAAAGTGAAGCCAAAGAACCTGAAATTCTAGCATCACCAGTTTTAGAATTTGAAGAAAACAAGGCGCCCTTAGCAGGACTGCCAGGGTAGGATCCAGTATAATAATCCTTCAAAAATTGGCGATGCAAATAGGGATCCCTGCCTACTTGAGCAATTTTCTCATCTTCATAGCCCAGCCCAATATCATCATGACAACGGGAGTAAGTAATCCAAGAAGTTCCTAGAGGCTTTTGGAGTATGTCATGTTGCGCCGCCAGCATTACCCGAGTATCTCCTGTGGCAAGCATATCCCATTGAAGTGCCATCTGAGTGGCATTATAGGCGAAATCACATTCCTTTGCAGTATAATCCCCGGTTCCAAAATATTTGATGATTTCTTTGGGAGCGACGATCGCTTCTCCAAGTAGCGCCATTCCCGGAGCTGATACTTTGACACATTGCTTGATTAATCTTAGCAGCTGATGCGCTTGAGGGAGGTTTTGAGAACTAGTCCCATTTTGTTTCCAGATAAAAGCTGGTGCATCTATTCTCAGCATGTCTACTCCCAGATTGGCATAGAAAAGTATGTTTTCCAACATCGCCACAAAAACTGCCGGATTCATGAAGTTCAAATCCCATTGGTAGTGATGAAAAACAGTCATTACCCATTTGTCACATTCAGGCACATAGGTGAAGTTCCCCGGGGAGCTCTCCGGAAAGATTTCTGGCATACTTGTATCAAACTCATTAGGAATCCAGCGATTGTCATACATGTAGTAAAAATCCTGATAATAAGGATCTCCGGCTTTTGCTTTTTGTGCCCATTCGTGCCGATGGGAGGTATGATTCAAAACGATATCAAGCATCAACGACATCTCTTGATCTTGCATTGCTTTTCGAAGCTTTTTCAAGTCACTCAAATCCCCAAATTTTGAATCTACTTTTTGGAAATTAGAAACAGCATAGCCTCCGTCACTTTCTCCAGCTGGACTTTCAAAAAGTGGCATCAAATGGAGAAAGTTTACACCAAGTTCGCTTAGGTAAGGAAGCTTTGCGGGAAGTTTTGTAAGATCCCCGCAGAAGCGATCCACATACAGACTCATCCCCACAAGCTCATTGCTCAGAAACCAATTTGTTTTTTTTGACTGATCAAGTGCTTTAAATTCAGGAGCTCTTTCCTGATCAAATTTGATCAAGGTTTGGATTAATTTTTCAAAAGTTTCTTCGGCTTTTGGATGATGCTGATAGATGCTTTGATACAGTGTAATCAAAGAATCTAGCCCTTCATTAATTCTGAAATTAAGTGCTTTGTCTTTTCCTTTAGGCTCAAAGCCATTTTCCTTAGGAAGGGTATTCACCAATAATTCGTGAATTTGTTGTTGAAGCGTTTGATCGGTATGAATAGAGCTCAAGGGTATTTTAATTTAAATCTGACAGTTAATTAATGCCCTCCTCCCGCTGGAATGGCGGTGGTGTCGGTTTGGACTTCTTTAATTCTTAGGGTTGCCAATGCGGCCAGCAATAACAATACTCCTGCAAAGGCAATTGCCAATTGGGGATCGTTATTGAGAAAGGTTTTGGAGATATAGCCAAAGCTCAAGGTTTGGAAGATCATTGGAATCACGATCATCATGTTGATCACTCCCATGTAAACGCCATAGCGTTCCTTGGGAATTTCATTGACTACAAGTAAATAGGGTATACCCATCATGCTCGCCCAGGCAATCCCGAAACCGGTCATCGGAGCGAATAAGAGGTATTTATTTTCTATAAAAGGGAAAATCAAAAGTCCCACTCCAGCCATGATTAGACAGACAAAGTGCACTTTTTTAGGACCAAAGCTAGTGGCCATGCGAGCCAAGAAGAAGGCAGAAAGAAAGGTGACGATATTGTACCAACCATTAACCAGACCTGTCCAGCCAACAGCCTCTTCATAGAGGGCTTTATTCTCCAAGGGGCTGGTGTTGTACACGGATTGTGCGATACTTTTTGCTGCATTTTGCCAATAACAAAACAGCGCGTACCACTGAAAAAGATAGACCAGTGACAGCTTCCACATGACATTGGGCATCACGGTGATGGCTTCAATGATTTCCAGGTTTTGCGCAAAAAGCACTTTCATCGTAGGATGATTTTCTGCCCAGAAGATGGTTTTTCGGATAATTTTCCGATCAAAAATCGAAGGAATCAACAAAAGGAATAAGACCAAATAGGCTACCAGGGTGGTGAGAATTGAAAGAAAGAACTGAATAGCCGGATGTGGCATTCCTTTATTTCGCTCTTTCAAAGCAGCCATTTCCTCAGGGGAAGGAGGGTATTCAGGAGTTTTAGAAATACTCCAAATCACCGATCCAATCGAACAGACCGTCCCTAAAAAGAAGGAAGCATAGACCCAATAGGGAAGTGAGCCGGCGATACCTGGGATATATTTTTGAAATACAAATAAGGAGAGATTGGCTAGCGTAATGCCCAAACCTGTGAAGAAACTCTGGGTTAGAAAGCCCTTGGAATATTGCTCTTCAGGTAAAACATCAGCAATCAGAGCTCTGTAAGGCTCCATCGCCGTATTGTTAGCTGCATCTAGGACCCAGAGTAATCCAGCTGCCATCCAAAGCGAGCTACTGAATGGGTATAAGAAAAGGCAAATGCTACAGAAAAGTGCTCCAATAAAAAAGTAGGGTTTTCTTCTTCCAAAACGCTCACTCCAAGTACTGTCACTCAAAGCACCGATGATTGGCTGAATCAACAAGCCTGTCATCGGGCCAGCCAAATTCAGTAGGGGGATTTGATCCGGTGCTGCACCCAACATGTCGTAGATTGGATTGACAGCACTTTGCTGTAAGCCAAAGCTGTACTGAATTCCAAAAAAACCAACATTCATGTTGATGATTTGTGAAAAGGAGAGTTTCGGTTTATTCATTTTGGGCTATTTTCTCAGTAGAAAAGATCGGTGATACCATGAGGTAAAGTCATTTTTCAGAATCTTTTCGTGCCTCAAAATACAAAGTTTAACTAGCTTTCAAAGGGCTTTGAAATGCTTTAAAGAGCATTTTTTTATGGAAATCGTTTGAAATTGATGATGTGATAAAAGTTTCTTCATGGAAAGATAAATTATAGCTTAGCAACCTCTAACCTAAACTCTGATTATGAAGATTGCTCAATTTTTGAAAAATAGGTACAGAAAATCCAGGCAGGAGAGTTGGAATAAACGTTATGATGCCCCGAATATATTGAGGGCGGAAAAAGCTTACGAAAATCTGCTGGTTCAAAATCCGAATTACAAATGCTCAGACTCGCAGTTAAAAAAAATCTTAGAATATTCAAAAGAGGTACTTGGCTCCATGGCTTTTTCCCCTTGGCTGAAACTTTTACTGCATATCAGCAGGAATTTAAAGAAGGATGGATTCCAGATAACTACTTTGGAAGAGTGGTTTGTCCAAAAATAAATGGAGACTTTAGAAACTTAAGTAATCTAAAAACTCTGTCCAGACGAATCCTTCAGACAGATGCTATTCCTGACTTGGCATACTACATTAATAATATCTGGACTTCGTCGTACGGAGAGGTTCTTCCAAAAAGTGAAGTGATCAAGTTTTTATTTTCAGATCGGAAATTTGTGTTTTTAAAAAGGAACTATTCATTTCAGGGAAAGGGGATTTTAAAGTTGAATCGTGAAAAATTTGAAAATTTAGATCTTCAAGAACTTGGGGATTTTGTAATTCAGGAGCCTATTCAGCAAGCAGATTGGTTTGATCAAATAGTCACTGGAAGTGTTGCGACCCTACGAATTACAACGGTAAAACCTATTGGTGGGAAGGCCGAAAATAGGTTGTCAACTCTAAGAGTTGGAAGAATTTCAAATGAATATATTAATACCAAAGACAGTATTAGGATTCTGCTTGACCTTGAGACAGGTGCTTTATCCCCCAAGGTATTTGATTATGATTACAATATTTATGAAAAACATCCAGATACTGGTTTTTCTTTTTACGGTCATACATTACCTGAATATGAGGCTGCTGTAAAGCTATGTGAGAAGCTGCACGATCAAGTTGGAATGTTTCAGGTTATAGGTTGGGATGTTGTAATCAATCAAAAAGGCCAAGTCCAAGTCATGGAGTGGAATACTGATCATCCCGGGTTAACTTTTTCAGAAATGGCAACCGGGCCTTTATTTAAAGGTCTAGGCTGGGAGAATCTTTGGAAATGATTTGATTGACTATTTAATATCTATTTCCCAAAAGTGTTAAATGCTTTTTGACTAAGTTCAATTCGAAGAATTTCTCGCTATCCATTTATGAGTTTAAAACAGCTTTTTAAAAATACCGTCAAAGCCTACCGACGAAAAAGATGGAATAAATACCTTGACTCCGAGATCAACGAAAAAGAGAAGAGATTGTATCATTCTTTAATCTCTCAGGATAAGAGCAGAATTACCTCAGCAAATCAGGAAAAATTAATAAAGCAATATTCCATGGATGTTCTTGGGTCTGCTGATTTTATCCCGGGGCTAAGATCCTATACTTCTTATTCCCGTGAATTTAAAGAGGGCTGGATTCCTAATAATTATTATGGGAGAGTCGTATTGCCTTCCATCAAAGGAGAGTTTTGCTTCATAGATAAATTAAAAACCCACTCCAAAAGGCTTTTACAGACTGATTTAATCCCAGATTTAGCCTATTGCTTAGCAGGGGAGTTCAGATTGACTGATGGGGCTAGTGTTGATAAAAAAGAGTTGGAAAGAATAATTTTTGAAGCAAACGAATTCGTTTATCTAAAAAAAAATAATTCCATGAGGGGGTATGGAGTCTCCAAATTGGATCGAGAAAAGTTTCAAAAGTGTGATCTGACTTTATTTGGTGACTTCGTTATCCAGTCTGCATTGACCCAGCATACTTTTTTTGAGGATATCATTCCAGGAAGTATTGCAACCTTGAGAGTTACAACAGTTAGAGCTACAGGTTTACTTACCAAAAACCGTCTTAGTTCTTTACGAGTGGGCAGGGTTGGTGATGAGTTTGTAAGGGATACTACTACATTAGTACTAGGTGTTTCTCATTCAGGAATCTTGAGTGAAAATGCGTTAGGGGATAATTGGGAGATGTACCCTGCTCATCCAGATACTGGTTTTATTTTTAAAAATCAAAAGATCCCCTTTTTTGAGATTGCTGAAAAGGTTTGTGAGGATTTACATGATAAGTTGGGCTTAATGGGAATCATTGGCTGGGATATTTGTATCACGCCTAATGGCTCTGTTCAAATCATGGAATGGAACGCTCAATATCCAGGGATAAATTACACTGAAGCTATGACAGGCCCAAATTTTAAAGGATTGCAGTGGGAAAATCTTTGGAAATAAAAAAGTCCTTTTTAACTAGTGACCAAGAACCTTTAAATGAAATTTCTCTCGAGAATTGTCAGTTTTTAGGTTCAATTTCCAATAAAGAAACTCCCTGAAGATCGATACTATTCCAATTCAAATAGTAGCCTTTGTGCTTGGGAATCCTTGGGTTTTGGTTTTTACCAAAAAAACATCTCCACTCAAGGGGAATTCGTTCAACTGCGCTTTGCTTAAGTTTTCCTGTGCGGTGGTAACTAGCAACTGATCCAAATTTGGGCCACCAAAACAGCAGGAGGTGACATGAGGCACTGGGAGCTCAATTTTCTCCAGTAATTCCCCGGTATTTGGATTCCAGCGAAATACTCCAGATCCACCATAATGTGCCACCCAAAGCATCCCCTCTTTATCGATACACATGCCATCTGGATATCCCAATTCTTCCGCGATCTCAATAGCAATCCGTTCGAATTCAATTTCACCAGATTCCAAGTCAAAATTATATGCTTTAATCTGTCTGGTCGGCGTGTCGATAAAGTAAAAAGTCTTATTGTCTGCAGTCCAAGCCATTCCATTGGAAATGGTCAGTTGATCAAGGTACTTTTCTGGCTTTAGATCTAGGTCGACTCGATAAAGTGACCCAGCGCCTTCCGTGAATAAAGTGCTAAGAGTCCCGATCCAAATTCTTCCGTTAGGATCCACTTTTCCATCATTGAAGCGATGGAGAGGAAATTCTGATTCTACTTCGCAAAGCCAGGTTAGTTCTTCGGTTTCTAAATCAAATCTTGCCAGTTTTCGATCTAATCCCAGAATAATATTACCCTCCTTATCTTCTAAAACCACAGTCAAACGATGTGGGAAACTTCGGGTTTTCGTCTCCTCAGTCTTTAGATTATGTTCAAATAATTTTCCGTTTTCAATATCCACCCAAAAGAAACTTTGTCGTCCTGCATGCCAATAAGGTCCTTCGCCGAGAAAGCATTGGGAGGCGAATAAATGTGTTGCTTGCATAGTGTTTTTGAGTAGTTAAATACATTCATTTTTCCAGGAAGTGGATTCCTACTGACGCCAGTATTGCGCTATTTTCTTCTTTAAGAATCCAACGCTTCTTGCCAATTGATCCATGCCATCCACGCCATCCTCAATACTGATCCAAGAGTCAAACCCTACTCGTTTCAGTTCGGTGAAAATCGCATCATAGTCATTCATTCCTTGCCCGATTTCTCCATGGCTCAATCGCTTGGCATATCCCATTGCTCCTCCTTCTTCTTTTCTCAAATCATCTATGGTCCCATATTTTAAAAATCGATCGCTGGCATGCATGGTCAAGACTCTTTCGGAAACATCATACAATAAATCCAGAGGATCTTCTCCTGCCAAAAATGCATTACTGGGGTCGTAATTCACCCCGAAATTTGGATGATGAATGCTATTGACAAGTTTGGTGAAAACGGCTCTCTTTTGAGCAAACTCAGGGTATTCCCAAAAATCATCCTTATAGTGATTTTCGATAATCAATGTGATTC
>JAFMBQ010000150.1 GCA_017858365.1 Algoriphagus sp.
TGTCTGGGTATCTGAAATATTTGATTTACCTTCTTTCTGGACATATATTCCTCCAGTAGAAGTGATTTGTGTTGGCCAACCTAGCTTCAACATCCATCTTACTGTGTCTAGCATGTGTACACACATGTCGCCAGTGATGCCGTTTCCATATTCAATGAAAGTTCTCCACCAACGGATATGTGGCAAGCCATCATATGGGCGAAGCGGTGCCGGTCCAGTCCAAAGGTCGTAATTGAAAAAAGATGGTACGGGCTCTTCAGGTGGGTTTCCATTGGCACGCATATGAAAGTAGCAGCAGACTTCGACATGAGATATTTTCCCCAAAAGCCCTTTGTCGATCACTTGTTCTTTTGCAGTGATTAGGTGAGGTGTGCTCTTTCGTTGAGTACCTACTTGTACTTTCTTATTATATTTTCTGGCAGCAGCTATAATTGCCTCCCCTTCGATCACATCCACCGAAATCGGCTTTTGGAGATAGACATGTGCTCCAGCTTTCAAGGTATCAATGGCCATGAGTGCATGCCAGTGATCAGGTGAACCGATTAGCACATATTCGGGCTTTGCCTCTGCGAGAAGTTTCTTATAATCTTCGAAAAGTGGAGGGACCTTACCTGATTTTTGTCGCTCTGAGACAAGCTTTCCTGCAGCTTCTAAAATATTTCGATCCGGATCACAAAGTCCTACGACCTCTACATCTGCTACTTGAATGAGACGAAAAAGATCTGATTTGCCATACCATCCGGTGCCGATTAGCGCCACTTGAAGCGGTCCTTCGCGGTCTTTAAAATCCATGCCGAGCAGGCCAAAACTGGCCAAAGCAGCTAGTGTTGAGGAGCCTTTTAGAAAATCGCGTCTATTTAATTGGTTCATAGGTTTTTGGGTTGATTTGAATCTGAGAATCAATTTACGAAAAGACGGCAACTGAGCAAATCTACTCGGATGAGAGGTTAAATTCCCCTTTGAAAAATCAAGAAGATTTCCACTCAAGTTGTCTCCCTTCGTTTTTGGCTTTGGTATCCATTCCAGTACCGACTCCTATACCAATGGCCATTCCGATAGGTAATCCGATTCCCAGCAGTGCCATATTTCCCGTAACAGCTCCAAATGCTACACCCAAGGGAACTCCAAATGCCGACATTCCTAATACCATCCAAAGTGTTTGATAATGGTTTTGAGGGACGATTTTCAGCTCTTTTTCAAGAAGTTTGATGAAAATGGACTGCCCTGCTTTGAGAGCTTTTATCAATTCCGGATCCGTACCCGCAAATACATTGATTCCACCAATGATTTCATTGATTTTCTTGAGTTGCTCTTCTGGGACTTCTTTTTTTCCGATTGCTTCCAATAAGGATTGCAAGGAATTAAATTGCTTCGAAAGTTTTGGATTGGTTTCTATAGAAGGCCGAGGCGAAAGGTTAAGGATCTTCATTTGGTCTTGTCTCATTTAATAAAAATTGAAAATGTCCTTTAATTTGGTTTCAAAGAATATTGCCCATTATTTCCTGGATCTCATGCTAAAAGCTGTCTTATCCATTCGAGGTGGATTATCGATGTCGTATCCAAAAGCTACACTATTGAGGTAGCGATGAATTTTGAGCCGTACTTGCCAGGTGAGTTTTCGATGCTCCTCCCCATAGTTGACTGATTCAGATGCATTTCTTGCGCTGAAGGCGGTTCTGTCAAGTTTGTATTTTCTAGGGTTATCTGTCATGTTTAATTGGATACTTTTTCAATTTAAAAAATTGAATTGAACTTACTCCAATAAGCTCAAGTCGAAATATTCTACAGATTAATTCCTTTTTCCGTCTTTCTCCTTGCGGCTTTTAAAGCTTCACCCCAAACTTTTCTCCCAACGCTGTCAAATCCTTAACCACTAGATCGAGTAGTGGAATACCTTCCTTCATCCGAATCGCCTCCAATTCTCGTTCTGGATCGCCAGGAATCAAGACTTTTTCATTTCCTGGAGTAGGAGTAGCTGATCTGAATCGAGTGATCCAATTGTCCATATGCGATTTGAATTCTTCTGCCGGGCGGAACGCATCTACTCGCATTGCCCCGAAAAAGTGACCAATTCCCTCTCCCACAGGATTTGGATCCGGCTCTAAAAAAGCTACAAATGGCGGAACCCAAGGGCCATAATTGGCGCCGGAAAGTACTGCTGAGAAGATATCTACGATTGATCCCAGTGCATAGCCTTTGTGAGATCCGTGCTCCCGATCTCCACCTAATGGTAATAGCGCCCCGCCATCTTTCACTCCATCGGCTGAAGTGGTAGGATTGCCAGTTTTGTCTTGGACCCAACCAGTAGGAGTATCCATTCCTTTGCGTTGGAGGATTTCCAATTTGCCATTCGCAGCGGTAGTTGTAGCCATGTCAGCTACAAAGGGCGGTTGATCTTTAGCCGGAATCGCCACTGCAATCGGGTTGGTGCCAAGCAGTCTTTCTTGGGAAAAAGTTGGTGCGACCAATGGGCTGGCATTCGTCATGGAAATCCCGATCATATCATGTTCCAATGCCATCATGGCATGGTAGCCTGCAATTCCATAGTGATTAGAATGCTTTACCGAAACCCAGCCTGTTCCGGCAGTTTTAGCTTTTTCAATAGCTACTTGCATTGCAAAAGGAGCAACTACTAAGCCTAATCCCCCATCACCATCCACGACGGCAGTGGAAGGAGTTTCATATACCACTCGAATATTCGGTGTGGCATTAATGCGGCCTTTTTCCCAGAGCCGAACATAGCCCGAAAGACGAGCCACTCCATGCGAATCTACGCCACGAAGATCTGCTGAAAGCAAAACTTCTGTTGCTGTCTTTGCCTGATCTTCGGGACAACCGATTTTGCAAAGCATCTGAAAAGTAAATTGATAGAGTTGATCGTAGGAATAATTCATCGGACAAAAGAAAAGGCCAAAAGGTTAATTTTTGGCCAAAGATAAGGAATTGATTTTTTTGAAAGTGAAAATCAAGCAGTTTGCTCCGCAATCAAGAGCCTAGAAATTGCACCTTCTTTGAGGGCATAATGAGAGCAAGTGATGGAACGGATTGGGATTAATTGCAAAATAAAGTCGATCAGAGTAGCCGCAACCACAATCATATCTGCTCGCATAGGAATCATACCTGGAATAGCCAGTCGCTCCTCGTGATTTTTAGAAAGTAGATCATTGTAGATACTGTTAAAATCATCCAATGGCAGCTCAAAAACATGCGGACCTGTCAATTTGCATTGAAGCATGGATTCAAAATACATGTCAGTCAAGGTGTCAAATGTTCCAGAAGCTCCGACTAGTCCGGTAGGATTAAAAGTTTTAATGGCCTTAAGTAGTGGCTGGAGTTTTTGACTTAGGTGGTTTTTCAACTCGCTGATTTCTTCGGGAAGAATAGGGTCATGTTGGTGAAACAATTCCATCAGGCGTTGTCCTCCGATCTCAAAACTCTCCTTATAGTATACCTCTTGAGAAGTTCCAATAATAAATTCGACAGATCCGCCGCCGATATCCATCATCAACTCTACTTGACCATTTAGCGATCCAGACAGTTTGATGCCTTCATATATCAGTTGCGCTTCTTGTTCTCCCGAGATGACATTGATTTCAATTCCAATTTCTGATTTTACAGTTTGGACAAACTCAGGTCCATTTTCTGCATTTCGAACGGCACTCGTAGCAAAAGCAAAGGTGTTGCTAATGCCCTCACCGTCTATGAGATTTTTGAAGTGGCGAAGCGTATGCATCGCTCTCTTTAAGGCTTCGGGTGCTAAAAAATTCTGATTGATTCCGCCTTGACCAATTTTCACAGGGATTTTTTCCTTGTAAATCGTCTTAAAACTTACTCCGTTTATTTCCACCAATAACAAATGAAATGTATTGGTACCCATGTCAATCACCGCTGCTTTTCGCGTACTCATAATAGTGCCAAAATTTTTGGTTGGGCGAAGATAGAAAGTTTATTGAATTTCAATGGATTAATAAAACGTGAAAAAATAGCGAAGTTTGATAATACCAAGATTTCAATATAAAGTCTATTGAATAAGTAAAACCTGCGAGGATGATTTATTTTCTTACAATTCAAAGGCGCTTATATTTGACTTAGTTAAAAACCTTTTCCATGGCAGAACATCATAAACCCAACTCAACTTTGACCCCAAATCAGCAGAAATTAGCGATTTTAACCGCAAAAAATAAAGAAGCTCTCCTCGGAGGAGGCCAATCTCGAATCGATTCACAACATAAAAAAGGCAAACTCACAGCAAGAGAGCGTATTGATTTATTGCTTGATGAAGGTAGTTTTCAAGAGATCGATAAGTTTGTGCTGCACCGTACCAAGGATTTTGGTTTGGATAAGGAACACTATCTCGGAGATGGAGTTGTGACTGGATATGGGGAAGTCAATGGGCGATTAGTCTATGTGTTTTCGCAGGATTTCACCGTTTTTGGGGGATCTCTTTCCGAGACCCATGCAGAGAAAATCTGTAAGATCATGGACATGGCAATGAAAAACGGCGCTCCAGTGATCGGATTGAATGATTCCGGTGGGGCTAGAATCCAAGAAGGAGTTAATTCGCTTGGTGGCTATGCGGATATATTTTACCGGAATACAAGAGCTTCTGGAGTTATTCCTCAGATTTCAGCCATCATGGGTCCTTGTGCAGGTGGGGCAGTTTATTCTCCCGCGATTACTGACTTCATCTTTATGGTGGAGAATACTTCCTATATGTTCGTGACAGGACCGAATGTCGTGAAAACGGTGACACAGGAAAATGTTACTGCCGAGGAATTAGGAGGAGCGTCTGCACATAGTACTAAAAGTGGAGTCACCCATTTTTCCTGTGCCAATGAATTAGCTTGTATCCAACACATCAAACAAACTCTGAGCTACCTTCCACAAAATTGTGAAGAAATAGCGCCAGTTTATTCGTATGAGATTCAAGGGGATGAGATTCGTAAGGAGCTGGATTCACTAATTCCAGAAAACCCAAATCATCCTTATGACATTCGGGACGCTATTACAGGGATTGTGGATGAGGATTCGTTCTTAGAAGTTCATGAGAATTATGCAGACAATATTGTGGTAGGTTTCGCAAGAATCGCAGGAAGAAGTATTGGGGTGGTAGGAAATCAACCTCAATCTATGGCTGGAGTCTTAGACAATCATGCCTCTACTAAAGCTGCTCGATTTGTCCGGACTTGTGATAGTTTTAATGTGCCTTTGCTCGTCTTGGTTGATGTCCCGGGATTTTTACCAGGAACTGACCAAGAATGGAATGGCATCATCACCAATGGAGCTAAATTATTATATGCTTTTTGTGAGGCGACGGTGCCACGGATTACAGTGATTACCCGTAAGGCATATGGGGGAGCTTACGATGTGATGAATTCCAAGCATATCGGTGCAGATTTAAATTTTGCCTGGCCAACGGCAGAAATTGCAGTGATGGGGGCGAAGGGAGCTTCGGAGATCATATTTAAGAAGGAAATTGCGGAAGCAGCTGATCCAGAGGCCAAGCTTCAGGAGAAAGTGGATGAGTATACGGCTAAGTTTACTAATCCTTATCGGGCTGCTCATCGTGGCTTTATTGACGAAGTCATTTTGCCTTCAGAGACTCGAATGAAATTAATCAAGGCATTCAAAATGCTAGAAAACAAGGTGGACAAGATTCCAAGAAAGAAGCATGGAAATATACCTTTGTAGTAAATCAATTATCAATTTTCAAACACAATTTTCAATATGGATTCCAATACCTTTTTATATAAATACTTAAACAATGCTTCTCCAACTGGTTTTGAAGCCTCTGGACAACAGATTTGGCTGGACTATTTGAAGCCTTTTGTAGACAATTATTTCACTGATAATTACGGGACAGCAGTAGGGGTTATTAATCCCGAGGCACCTTTTAAATTTGTAATCGAGGCCCACGCGGATGAGATTAGCTGGTTTGTTAATTACATCAAAGACGATGGCTATATCTATGTACGCCGCAATGGGGGATCAGATCACATGATTGCACCTTCCATGCGGGTGAATATTCATACTGATAAAGGTGTGCTTCCAGGAGTTTTTGGTTGGCCGGCAATTCACGTAAGAAAAGACGGTAAAGAGGATGCCCCAACTTTAGATAACATATTTCTTGATGTGGGAGCTAGGACTAAGGCAGAAGTAGAGGAAATGGGGATTCATGTTGGCTGTGTAATCACCTTTCAAGATGAATTAATTGAGCTGAATGGAAAATTTTATTCAGGTAGAGCCTTAGACAACCGAATCGGTGGATACATGATCGCGCAGGTAGCTCGTCGGCTCAAGGAGTCCGGCAAGAAATTGCCTTTTGGGTTATATGTGGTAAATGCAGTCCAAGAAGAAATCGGGCTAAGGGGTGCAGAAATGATCGCTGAAAGGATCAAACCGAACGTAGCCATCATCACTGATGTTTGTCACGATACCACTGCGCCAATGTATAGCAAAATCGCAAGTGGAGATCAAACTGCGGGTAAAGGGCCGGTTTTGACCTACGGTGCTTCTGTACATAAGAAACTGCTTGATTTGATTATTGCTACCGCAACTAAAAAAGAGATTCCGTTTCAGCGATCCGCAGCGTCCCGTAGTACAGGTACAGATACAGATGCATTTGCCTATTCCAATGGAGGTGTCCCTTCCGCCTTGATTTCATTACCTCTCAAATACATGCATACTACGGTAGAGACTGCTAGCAAAGAGGACATCGAGCAAGTGATCAACTTGATGTATGAATTTTTGATCGAATTCGATCCTAGTTTTGATTTTCGATATATAAAGTAATTAACTATCTCTGGAGCACGGGCGAATCGATATTCGGTCGTGCTCTTTTGAAATTTAAAAGCGAATATGAATTTTTTTGACCAACTCCATCGCTCCGTTTTTATTCCGGCGATTCCAAAGCGAATCATTTCACTTGTGCCATCACAGACTGAATTATTGGTGGATTTAGGTTTGGAAGAGAATATTGTGGGAGTGACCAAATTCTGCGTACACCCCAAATCCCTTCGGAAGGAAAAGGTGATAGTGGGGGGTACTAAAAACTACCGTTTGGAATTGATTGATCAATTAAAGCCTGATTTGATTATTGGAAATAAAGAGGAAAATGATCAGACTGGGATTGAAATATTAATGAATAACTACCCAGTCTGGATGAGTGACATCTATTCATTGGAGGATAGTTTGGATATGATAGTGCGATTAGGCGAGATATTTAAGGTTGAAAAAAGGGCAAAATCAATTTCAGATCAAATCCAAGAGGATTTTCTGGAAAAGGTAAAATTGAAGGGGACCGCTGTTTATTTGATTTGGAATACGCCAATGATGGTGGCCGGTTCTGATACGTTTATAAATGAAATGATGCCTTATGCAGGATTTGAGAACTTGATTAAAGAAAGCCGTTATCCTGAGATTTCAATAGAAGAACTCCAGCAACTTAATCCAGAATATCTACTATTGAGTTCAGAACCATTTCCATTTAAATCTAAACATTTGAAAGAATTTGAGAATTTTTTACCTCAGGCCAAAATCGTTTTAGTGAACGGAGAGATGTTTTCATGGTATGGATCAAGATTGTTAGGAGCAAAAGAATATTTTTCAAAAATCTAGCAAGTGACTAGTCAGCTTACCGCTGGTGAAAAATTCAGGTTTTATCAAATACTTTTCTAAAAATTTCAATTAACTTTTGGTCCTGATCATAGGACTTTATTTTAATTTCAAACTCTAGATCATTAACAGAGATTTGAAATGTTGGAAATACAGTCAGAAACTTAAAATCAAATCAATAAAATGAAAAATTCAAAAATTGCATTTCTAGCAATTCTGGTAATTGCTTGGTCATGCGGACCGAAAGCTTCGGAAGATTCTATGGAGGAGCTAGTGGAGGTAGAGGTGGTAGTGCCAGATAATAGTCTCACTGAAGATGAAAAATCGGATGGTTGGATGTTATTATTTGATGGACAAAGCGCAGATGGCTGGAGAGCATTTAATGGAGACACCTTGCCTTCCAATTGGATCATAGAAGAAGGAGTGTTGAAAGGCCTTGGTGCAACAGGTGGCTCAGATTTCGGTGGGGATATTGTTTTTGGGCCTATGGAATTCGAGGAGTTTGAAATGGAGTTCACTTGGAAGATTTCTCCAGGGGGCAATAGTGGGGTCTTTTATCATGTGGTAGAAGATCCAAAATATAAAGCGCCTTATTATACAGGGCCGGAATATCAAGTCATTGATCAGCTTGGTTTCCCCGAGCCACTTGAGGCTTGGCAATCTCTCGGTGCAGATTATGCCATGACAGAGCCTGATTATGAAGGAGTGGTGAAGCCAGCAGGTGAATGGAATACTTCAAAAATTATATTTTCTGAGGCAGGATCAAGCTATTGGTTGAATGGAAAGCAGACTGTTTCCTTTGTACCCTATTCAGAAGATTGGATGACAAAACGAAATTCAGGAAAATGGAATGATTTTCCCGACTATAAAATTGCGAGAAAAGGTTTGATTGCGCTTCAAGATCATGGAGATCCAGTTTGGTTTAAAAATATTAAGATAAAGAAATTATGAAATCGAGCAGTACTAAAAAGTCAAACAATAGGATGGTGATTAGGCATGCGAGATTCCATATGACAATTAAATAAAAAATTATAAACAGATGAAAAAAATAGTAATTGTAGGAGTACTACTGGTTTTAGCCCAAGTCACTTTTGCCCAAAAGAAAGAAAAGTTGTTTAATGGCAAAAATCTAGACGGATGGGTCATTTATGGAACGGAGAAATGGTATGTAGAAGATGGTTTGATCATATCTGAAAGTGGGCCAGACAAAGGGTATGGCTATTTAGGCACAGAAGAAGAGTTTGATGACTTTGAGATTACCCTAGAATTTAAGCAAGAAGCTAATGGGAATTCGGGAGTATTTATTAGATCTACCGTGGACGGGACGAAGGTTTCAGGCTGGCAGGTGGAGGTAGCTCCTCCGGGTTCTGATACTGGTGGGATCTATGAGTCTTACGGGAGAGGCTGGTTGATTAAGCCTGATCCTGAAAAGGATAAAGCGTTAAAGTTTGGAGAATGGAATAAAATGCGAATCGTCGTAAAAGGAGATAATGTCACTTCCTATTTGAATGGAACTGAAATGGTGAACTTTTCCGATGCAAAAATCGGAGAAGGTAAAGGAGGAGTTTTACTCCAAATTCATGATGGAGGAGGAATTAAGGTCTATTGGAGGAACATTGTTTTGAAGAAGCTTTAGAAGATATAATCTATCACATTAATGCCTTTGGAAATTTAAGTTTTCCAAAGGCATTATTTTTTAAAATTTTTCAGCTTCTATATCAGCTGATTAGAATAGATATTAAGTTTTCTCTAAA
>JAFMBQ010000003.1 GCA_017858365.1 Algoriphagus sp.
AATCTGGTATAAAGCTCAGTTTCAAAATCAGGATAATGCATCATCCTCGAGCCTAAGTTATTACCGACTAGGGCGATGGTGACATTTGTTTCAAGCTTAAGTTTTTGGTCAGGGTTACATGCTAAAAAAAATGAGCTAATCAGAATGAAAGCGACCGGGCTGAAGGGACGAAAGAATGAATTCATAGTAGGATTTTAGATTACTATGCAGTATAACGATAATGCATGGAAATTTCAAAAAGGCTTTTTTCAACGGCTTTAATTATATATTAAAATATATATATAATCAATTTTTTACTTAAAAAATATATAGTTAAAATAGTAATCTGTCCTGTTCTGTGCTGTTATATATAATTTATATAAGGAGAGTGAATTTCAATTATATAAAAATACTTATTTCTTTAGATGTAGATTTTCCGTCCTCCTAGAACCTGATATAAATATCTGATTATTAATTGCTTTTACAGGATTGTACAGGATAGGTCTAGGTTAGTTTATCTACTAATTGATTAATATTCTATGTAACATTTAAGCCCATAATTATGAAAAAACATTATCTATTTAAAGTAAAAATTTGATGTCTAGGATTGTTGCTTCTTATGTTTAGTATAGGTTTTACGAGTTTTGGGCAGAGCCAACCAGTAACAGGCACAGTGATGTCTGAGCGAGAGCCAGTACCTGGTGCATTGGTTCAGATAAAAGGAACCCAAAGAGGTACGATTACCGATATTGATGGATCATTTTCTATAAATATTGAATCAGGAGAAATTATGGTGGTAAGTTTCATTGGATATGCCACCAAAGAAATAGCAGTTACTGGGGGGCAGACCAATTTTAATATTTCATTGGATCTTTCTGCCTCAGATCTTTCAGAGGTAGTGGTAGTAGGTTATGGATCTCAGCGAAAAGCAGATATAACTTCTGCTGTATCCGTTATCAATATGGACGCCGTTGGTGATGTCCCCACCACTAGCGTATCAAGACTCCTTCAAGGTCAAGCAGCTGGTGTTCAAGTAAGACAGCAATCAGGGCAGCCAGGTGAAGAAATGCAAATTACTATTAGAGGATTGGGTTCCCTAGGAGCTGGAAGTGAGCCTTTATATGTTGTGGAGGGGTTTCCAATTGGAAATTCTTTAGGTCAAAATCTCAATCCTTCGGACATTGAAACGATCACTATCTTAAAAGATGCGGCATCCACCTCTATTTATGGAGCAAGGGGTTCTAATGGGGTAGTTTTGATTACTACCAAAAATGCAAAAGACGGAAAAGTGGGACTTGAAGTGGTCGTAAATCAAGGCATGACTAATGTGCCAGATAATCGAAGAACAAAAATGATGAATGGAGTGGAATTCGCAACATTCAAGAATGAAAGCTTTGTAGATAAGATTCGCTATTTCAATAACAGAGAACCTTCAATTGATGAGATTCCTTTAGATTTTAGATATCCCGAGGAGACTGCTATAAGTACAGATTGGTTTGACGAAATTCTAAATCAAAACGCAAAATTTCAGAATGTCAATGCCACGCTAACTGCTGGTAAAGGAGATATCCGGTCTTTGGTTTCAGTTGGTTATGTCAACCAAGAAGGAGCCGTAATCCAAACTGATTTTGACAGATTCAATTTCAGAGCGAACGTGGATGGCAAAATCAATGAGTTTTTAACCATAGGAGCAAACTTATCTGCATCCCATTCCAGAGAGAATTATGCTCCGACCAGTGGCCGTGATGCAATTATAGGTAGAGCTCTTTGGGCAGATCCAAGATATCCTGTTTATAATGAAGACGGTACTTTCAACTCTTACATTGGAGGAACAAACGGTATTTTCGGTACTGCTAATGTGGTTCAGGAACTTTTCGAAACAACTCGAGAGCGTAACACTAACAACTTGATGGCTAATGCGTTTCTGGAAGTGTCATTTTTGAAAGACTTCAAATTCAGAACTGTTGTAAATGCAAACCTTACTGGATCTCAGCAGAAAGAATTTAGACCATCCACGTTGGCAGGTGGAGGCTTCAATCAACCCCCTCCAAGAGAGGCTTCTCTTTTTGAACGCACTATGGAAACTTTGAATATCTCGGCTGATCAATTGCTTTCCTATTCAAAGACAATCCAAAAACACAGAATTGACGCACTCCTAGGGTTTTCTGCCCAACAGGAAAACACCAGTTTTCTTCAGGGGAATGGAAACGAATTCGCAAGTGATAAAACCAGATCGCTCAATGCGGCGGTACGAACGACTTCCTCCTCAGGGGAATTTGGCTGGAGCTTGTTAGCTTATTTTGCAAGAGCAAACTATGCATACAATGACAAATATTTGTTCTCTGCTACATTTAGAAGAGAAGGAAGTTCCAGATTCGGCGCAAATAATAAGTATGGTAACTTCCCCGCTTTTTCAGCAGGTTGGAGAGTTTCGGAAGAGAATTTCTTCCCAAAAACTAATTGGATTTCAGATCTGAAACTAAGAGGTAGTTACGGTATCACGGGTAATAATGCCATTGGTAATTATTCAAGCCAAAGTGTAATGAGGGCCTCAAACTATGTGCTTGGAGGAAAAATTGCAACAGGTCAAATTCTTTCAAATTTCAGTAATAGTTTCTTGGGATGGGAACAATCCCAACAAACTGACATTGGACTAGACTTGTCTTTGTTTGAGAATAAGGTAATACTTACTGCAGAGTATTATAACCGGATTACGAACAACATGCTTCTATCGGTTGAGATGCCTTCTGTTTCAGGTTTTACCCAATCCTTGGATAACGTAGGAAAAGTAAAAAACATTGGGTTAGAACTTGGTATAGACTTCCGAACCAAAGTGAGCCGAGTTAATCTGAGGACCAACTTAAACCTGACCTTCAACAGAAATGAGGTTCTTGAATTAAGGGGAGATTCAGATGCAATTTGGAGCGGAAGTTTCTATGGAAGCTACAATGTTTCGAAAGTAGGTAGACCGATGGCTATGCTTTATGGATTTAAGAAGATAGGGATCTTCCAAACAGATGAAGAGGTTCAGAATTCGCCAACTCAAGACGGAGCTATACCTGGTGTTTACCAGTATTTTGATGCGAATGGTGATGGGGTAATCTCCTACGATACAAGAGATATGATCGAGATAGGCAACCCTCATCCTGCAATGATCCTAGGTTGGACTTTAGGTGGTGATGTGGGAGGATTTGATTTTAATATCCTATTCACAGGAGCCTTCAACTATGATATGATGCGGAATATTGAAGCTACTACGATGAACATGGACGGAGTTTTTAATATTCTCCAATCCGGAGTGAATCGTTTTAGATCGGCTGATATGCCTGGAGACGGAAGAGGTGCTACTTCAAACACTTGGAAATGGGAGAGGGAAGCTAACTCAAGATATCTTTATGATGCGTCACATGTTTGGTTAAGAAACATCACGCTAGGATATTCTTTACCTGTGGACGTTATCAAGTTCAAAACAAGGGTATTCTTTAGTGGGGAGAATTTATTCCTATTTTCTGATTACCCAGGAACCAATCCAGATGTGAATAGAAGAGGAGGAGTAAATATTGGGTCAGATGATGAAGCCTACCCTGTACCAAGAACTTTTACAATTGGAGCAACTATCAGTTTTTAAAACATAAAGAAATATGAAAAAGATACTTATATATTTTCAGACATTAATTTTGGTTTTTGGTCTTGGTTCTTGCGGAGAAGACTTCCTTAACGAGACCGACCCTACGGTGTTGGTTTCTGACTCATTCTACAAAACAGACCAGGAAGTAACGCAAGCGGTAACGGGAATTTATGGATTGCTAAGGGGTTATTTTAATAATCATTGGCAATACACAGAATTCATAACCGATAATACATCCTTACACTTTAATGTTGGTAATAGAGGGCAGGGACCTGCATTGGAGGCTATTGAATACTGGCAATACAACGCAGGAACCCCAAATTTTGCATCGCTTTATAACAATACATATAGCATTCTGGCAAACATCAATACCACCTTGGATAAGTTGAAAACCTCCACCGCTAGCCAAGATGTCAAAGATCGGTCAGAAGGTGAATTAAAAGTGATGAGAGCCTATTTCTACTTTGATTTGGTGAGATTATTTGGGGATGTCATTATAGTAACTGAACCCATAAAGACACCCGCTGAGGCATTTCAATTACAGCGAAGTCCTTCAGAAGCAGTCTACAGTTTGATTTTGGCTGATCTGAGCGATGCGATAAATTTACTTCCAGTCAATTACCCAGCGAACGAAGTCGGAAGAATTACCAAAGGAGCCGCACTAGCTATGCAGGGAAGAGTGAGACTAGATCGAAAAGAATACGCCGAGGCAATTACTTCCTTAAAACAAGTCCTTACGCTTGGTTATAGTCTACTTCCTAACTACGCTGACGTATTCAAACCTGAAAATAAAAACCATAAAGAATCAATTTGGGATGTTCAATATCAGGGTGAAAATACCTTCGGAGTAAACAGTTCTTTCATCTATAGCTTTGCGCCTCTGGCATCACAAGGAGCGGTAATTAAATTCCCTGGTCAAGATGGAGGTGGGTGGAATATCCCATCAAAAGAATTCATATCCCTCTACGAACCTGGCGATGCGCGTAAGTCAGTTTCTCTTAAAGAAGGATATACCAGTAATAGTGGGGTATGGGTGCCTGTGCCTTTCATTAATAAATATAATAATCAACACTCCATCCGTGGTGTAACTAATGATAATTGGCCAATCATCAGATATTCTGATTTGCTGCTGATGCTTTCTGAGGCAATCAACGAGACAAGTGGTCCTACGTCGGAAGCATACGAGTACTTGAATTCGGTGCGAGTGAGGGCGACACTTTCTCCGCTAAGTGGTTTGGACAAAAATCAATTCAGAATGGCGGTACTAAAAGAAAGAAGAATTGAACTTGCCTTTGAAAACCACCGATGGTTTGACTTGAAGAGAACGTTGAGTCCTTCTGAAATAAAAACTTTACTCAATGCGTACGGCAAAAAAGAGCGAGAAGATCCCACAACCAGTCGGGGCGGTATACCTTTCTCCCAAGAAGATTACACCTTTGAGGAATACCAAGTTCTCTTTCCAATCCCTGCAGACCAAATTCGGATTAATCCTGCAACTACACAAAACCCCGGTTATTAATTTGATAAGCAAACCACAAAGATTTGATTCTCCATTTGTTTTCCTTTGCCAGTTAATAGTTTTAAGTTAGAAACACTAATTGGAGGAAAAGGGATGGACAATCAAATCTTTCTAATAAATAAGAATAAATAGATGCCATTAAAAATGAAATCAACACTGAATAGTAAGAGAAATTTTTCTTTTTTGGGAAAGGTGCTGATCACCTCCTTCTTTGTCGTGATTCCATTTTACTCATCATTTGCCCAAGTTTTTGGACAGACCATCCCTGATTTTTGGCTTTGGCAATTTCTTGGAAGGCTTCACCCGATGATTGTTCATTTTCCGATTGCCTTGCTGATTTTTGCAGCAGTACTTGAATTGGTTACTATTCGGAAATACAACTCCAAATTCCGTCCTGGAATCCAGCTTCTTGTCTTGATCGGAGCAATCAGCGCTGTAATTGCGGCGATGTTTGGATGGTTGCTGGCAAATTCGGATGGCATCCAAGGTGAGCTCTTGGACTTGCATCAGAAGTTAGGGATAGCTACGGCAGTTCTGAGTTTACTTGTTCTCTTCTTTCTGCAAAAAGTTGGTAAAAAACCTCTTCCCAATCAGATCAAACTTTTTCGGACTTCGCTATTCATCGCCTGTTTGGGAGTTTCGGTTTCTGGACACTTCGGAGCCTCGTTGACACACGGAGAGGAATTCCTCACCGAGATGCTCCCCTGGAATGAGGAATTCGACGCACCCGAATCACTGACAATCAACCTTGCAGAATTCACTTCTGATCTTTCAGAAAATCAGGAGATGCTGTTGGTGACTAATGTTCGGTCTGTGCTGGCTCACAATTGCTATAAATGTCATTCAGGTTCAAAGATTGAAGGAGAACTCAGGCTGGATGAGAAAGAATATGTCTTTAAAGGCGGAGAAAATGGCCCAGTTATTTCACCTGGAAACCCTTCCCAAAGCGAATTGATTCGGCGTGTTTCGCTTTCAAAGAACCATAAAGATGTTATGCCTTCCAAAGGTAAATTACTCTCTAAGGAAGAAATCTCACTGCTCACACTCTGGATTGAAAAAGGTGCGCTCTGGCCCGATGGTGTGCCCCAACAATCACTCTACCGAGTAGCTGATTTGGCTCCAAGAAAACCAAGTCTCCCCGCTCCCAAGGCCGGATTGGAGAACCCCATTGATCGTTGGGTGGATCAGTATTTCAAAGCAAATGAAATCGACTGGAATGTAAGGGTCGATGATCGGACTTTCCTGAGAAGAATCTATCTGGATGTCATTGGGCTTTTGCCGAGTCCAGAAGACCTGGAACGTTTTCAAGAGGATCCCAATCCACAAAAAAGGCAAGTCATTGCTCAGCAGCTATTAGATCAAAAAGAGGATTATACGCAGCATTGGATGACTTTTTGGAATGATATTTTGAGGAATGATTATACCGGAACAGGATATATCACCAAGGGTCGTTTTGCGATTACGGATTGGCTCTATACCTCCATCAGAGACAACAAGGCTTATGACACATTTGTAAAAGAACTCCTCAACCCAACTGAAAAATCAAAAGGCTTTATTGAAGGAATCCGTTGGAGAGGAACTGTCAATGCAAGCCAGCGGATCGAAATGCAAGCGGCTCAAAATGTGGGTCAGGTGATTTTAGGACTTAATCTCAAATGTGCTTCCTGCCACGACAGTTTTATAAGTGATTGGAAATTAGAAGAGGCCTATGCCTTTGCAAATGTTTTTGCCGATTCTACTCTGGAAATCAGTCGATGCGAAATCCCAACAGGGAAGTTTGCTAGAACGGAGATTCTTTGGGAAGAGCTTGGCAATATTGATAGTGCCGCATCCAAAGCAGAAAAGCTTCGTCAATTAGCTGATAAACTGGTACAGCCTTCCAATGGAAGAATGTACCGCACGATCGTCAATCGAGTTTGGAAACAAATGATGGGAAGGGGAATCATAGAGCCTGTGGATGAAATGGATAACCTCCCTTGGAGTCAGGATTTGTTGGATTGGCTAGCAGTGGATTTTGTAGAAAATGGATACGATATCAAGCGATTGATCTATCAGATCACTTCATCCAAAATCTACCAAAGTGAATCTATCCCAATTGCTTCTCCTGATTTACTTTTGGCAAGCGACTTCAAATTTCAAGGGCTGATTCGAAGACGGATGACTGCAGAGCAATTTTCCGATGCAGTGAGCAATTTGGCCTCCCCGCTATTTGATTCAACGGAGGTTAGATTTAGACCCTATGAATTGATACCTGAGTTAGGGAATCAAGCCGAATTCGCCCGAGCTTCTCTTGTCGCTAACAATCCCTTTCTGACCTCTCTTGGAAGGCCAAATCGTGAGATAGTTTCCACCAGTAGGGACTCTCAAGCGAGTTTGCTTCAAGCTTTGGAACTGACAAATGGCACAAAGCTGAATAGCGCTTTAGAAAAAGGTGGCGCGCGCTGGGTGTTGAATTATTCAGACCCCAACGAGTTGACTTTAAAGTTATTCGCTCAAGCTCTATTGAGAGCGCCCACCACCGAAGAATTAGCGGTAGCCAATCGTCTATATGCTGGAAAAACAGAAGCCACGAAAACCCAAGACTTGTTATGGTCTATATTTCTGTTACCCGAGTTTCAAATGATCTATTAAGCCATGAATCAATCCAACAGTCGTAGAGATTTCCTAAAAAAAACCAGTGCCGCTACCCTATCTACTTTGGGTATGGGCAGCCCCTTAGCAGGATTACTTTCCTCTTGCGAAAGCAGAATCCCAAGTACTGCTGACTCAGTGATTTTACTTTTTATGGCTGGAGGCATGGCACACACGGAGACTTTTGATCCCAAAAAATATACTCCTTTCCGAAAAGGGATGGAAGCAAAGGAAGTCTTGAGTACGTTTCCTACTATCCCGACTAAACTGGATGATATCTTTTTTTCCGAAGGTTTGGAGAATATAGCCTCTGTGATGGATAAAGGCACCTTGATTCGATCGTATCAAGCGGCTGATTTAGGACATATTTTGCATACCCGACATCAGTACCATTTTCATACCTGCTACGAACCGCCACAGTCAGTGGTAGTGCCACATCTGGGGAGCTGGATTGCAAAAGAAAAAGGAGCTCTGAATTCGGTAATCCCTCCCTTTATCAATATTGGGCAGCGATTCTCGGTGGGTGAAGGAGAAGAATTGAAAGCCTTTCACAGTGCTGGGTTTTTGGGGTCCGAATTTGGTCCCTTTCTAATTCCCGATCCTACGGCTGGATTGGATGCTGTAAGACCTCCTGTGGGAATGGATACCAAGCGATTTGAAAGCCGAAACAAACTCTACGAAGAATTGATGGCTGCTGGTCCTATGAATGATTTTGGTTCGGATTATCAAAGAGAATCACTCAAGCGTTCAATGGAGCAGGCATATATTCTGCTCAACTCTCCCGAGGCAAAAGCATTTGACCTAAGTCTCGAACCAAAAGAAAGCTACGATAAGTATAACAACGGGAAGTTTGGATTGGGATGCCTATTAGCCAAAAGACTAGTCGATCAAGGCTCTCGATACATCACTGTGACTACGGAATATGAACCGTTTTTTGGTTGGGATACGCATGATAATGGCCATACCCGACTTAAGGATATGAAAAAAATGATTGATGGGCCAGTAGCACAATTGATCAAGGACTTAGATCAAAGCGGTAAACTGGATCGGACGATGGTGATTTTGGCAAGTGAATTTAGTCGGGATATGATGACAGAAGGACGCCCAGGTCTAAAAGTTAAAGATCAAGTAGAAGTCCCTGATATTATAGAGGATATGAAAAACTACGGGATGCACCGTCACTTTACTGATGGTTGCTCAATCCTTATGTTTGGCGGTGGAATCAAGCGAGGGCATGTTTTTGGGAAAACCGCTGACGAGCGTCCCTGTAAGACCATCGAAAACCCGATCAAAATTGATAGTATTCACCAGACCATTTATCATGCACTGGGAATTCCTCCAGAACTGAATTATGAAATTGAGCAGCGCCCATTTTATACAACTCCCGATGGACATGGCAAGGCGGAGTTTGGCCTGTTAGCCAAAAGTTGATTTAATTTTAAATCAGATCGAGGAGATTTCTTAACTCGAATTTTCAAAAACCAAAAGGAGTTGGATTGATTTATATTTCTTTTTGAAAAAAAGCTTTTTCGTTACCGGATTCGAGAGGGGAGTTTGAGAATCTGAAACAACTTAATCACTGGATTTCTCCATTCGATTACAAGGATAGCTTATTTCTATCATAAATTTTTTAAATTCAAATCTTATTAACTAAATTTTTTATTCTATTCTATCCTGTCCTATTATATATAGAAGGAAAGTTAATTTCATTTATAAAAATACATTTTTTCCCACTTAAAATGTCTCATCTATCCTGCACTATCCTGCTGTAATCATCTGATTTTTAATTGTTTTTGCAGGATTGTGCAGGATAGGACTCGAATAGTTTTTGGGCTAATTGAATCACGTTTTATATATCATTTAAACCCGGAATTATGAGAAACAACTATCTACCTAAAATAACTATCCGCTACATCGGGTTGTTATTTCTTATGCTTAGCATAAGCATTACGAGTTTTGGGCAGAGCCAACCTGTAACAGGTACAGTGATGTCTGAGCAAGAGCCAGTGCCTGGAGCATTGGTTCAGATAAAAGGAACCCAAAGGGGTACAATTACTGACATTGATGGCACTTTTTCAATCAATGCTGCATCGGGAGATATTCTCGTGGTGAGTTTTATTGGATACACCACCAAAGAAATCACAGTTACAGGAGGACAGACCAATTTTACCATATCATTGGACTTATCTACCTCAGACCTATCTGAAGTGGTCGTAGTGGGATACGGTAGTCAAATCAAGAAAGAAGTGACTGGGGCCATCCAATCTGTTGGCGCCAAAGAACTTGCAGATTTGCCTGTTTCTTCAGTTGCTCAGAAACTGCAAGGACGACTAGCTGGTGTTCAAATTAATCAAACTACAGGTAAGCCTGGTCAAGGTATGAATGTGAGAATCAGGGGGCAGTTGTCTGTGTCTGGAGGTAGTTCTCCGCTATATGTAGTGGATGGATTTCCAATTACAGGAGATATCAACGCAATAAACCCTGATGAGATCCAAGAAATTACAATCTTGAAAGATGCTGCTTCGACTTCACTTTATGGCTCTCGAGCTGCAAATGGGGTGGTTTTGATTACCACCAAAAAAGGCACTAAAGGTCAAACCAATGTTAATCTTAATGTTTTTACAGGATGGCAGACAGTTCCTGAGCGAGGTAGATTGGAAATGCTGGATGCTGAAGAATTTGCTCAATTTAAAAAAGAGTATTACACAGATGCAGGTCAGACCGTCCCGGATATTTTTCAAAATCCAGCAGATTACCGGGGTAAAACCAATGATTGGTATGGAGCTATGTTGGAAACAGCTCCAGTCACTTCCTATAATTTGACTGTCACTTCTAATAAAGAGCGAGTGAATACCGCAATTATTGCGGGATTTTTTGACCAAAAAGGTGTGGTTAGAAATACTGATTACGAGCGATTCTCGCTTCGAATGAATACCGATTATACCGTGTCAGACAAAGTAAGTATCGGTGTAAATGTGGCTCCAAGCTATGTGGTCGATAACACGCCTCAGACAGATGGATCTCGTGGAACTGGTATTTTATTCAATGCGCTCCATACTTGGCCGGTGATGCCGATTTATGAAGAAAATGGTGACTTGACTTCTTTCAATCGTTTCCCTTCCAATACTGGAAATATTTTCGCCTATCCAAACTGGCTCAGATCAGCTGATGAAATTACCAATGAGACCAAAGTGATCAATCTCTTAGCAAATACATATGTAGAGTGGAAGCCTATCAAAGGACTTTCTTTGAAGTCCACTTTCAATACGGAGATCAGAAACTCCAATTACTTTTTCTTCAACCCATCCACTGCAACGAACCGAATCAACGTGGCGATTCCAACGGTTGCAACGTCTGTTCGGGATGAGTTTCAGGATTTGTCTTGGTTGAATGAAAATATAGCAACTTATGGAAAGAGCGTAGGGGATCATAATTTTCAGGCTCTTTTAGGTTTTTCTAATCAGCGTTTCAGAAGCGATCGTACCAGAGTTGCTGCGGATACCTACGCAGATGATAGACTTCCTACTATCCAAGGCGCTATCAATATCAATCGAGGTGGATCCATTTCAGATGTAAATGAATGGTCTCTTACTTCGGTTTTTTCTCGTCTGACATATAATTATAAGAGTAAATACCTATTTACAGCATCTATTAGAGGTGATGGTTCTTCTCGATTTGGAGCAGATAATCGTTGGGGAGTTTTTCCTTCCACTTCAGTAGGATGGGTGCTTTCGGATGAAGGATTTCTAAATACCAGTTCGGCTGTTTCCTTCACCAAGTTACGAGCAAGTTATGGTGTGACTGGTAACAATAACATTGGTAACTATACCCAATATGCCTTGGTCAATAATACGATCAATGCAGCTTTTGGAAATACAGTTTTCCCAGGAGCAGGAGTGACTTCCTTGAACAATTCAAACTTAGGTTGGGAAACTACCACACAGTTTGATATCGGATTAGACCTTGGGTTATTGGAAGATCGAATCACTTTTGTGTATGACTTCTATACAAAAAACACCACAAACTTACTCTACGCAGTACAGATTCCTCAGGAATCAGGTTTTACTAATTTCAATGATAACATCGGTGAGATTAAGTTCTGGGGACATGAGTTTTCACTTACCTCGGTAAATACAACGGGCTCTTTCAGATGGACGACCAATGCAAACATATCTTTCAATAGAAATGAAGTTCTTGAATTGGCGGATGGGATCGATCGAGTTTACGGAAGCCAGCATATCACACAAGTTGGACAGCCATTTGGTCAATTTTACGGCTTAAAGAAATTAGGTAACTATGCTAATGCAGAAGATCTAGCTAATTCTCCGAAAATACCTGGTAGATCAACAGTAGGAAGTATCAAATTACAAGATATCAATGGTGATGGCGTGATTACTAACGGCGGCGATAATGATGACCGAACCATCATCGGAAACCCATTCCCAGATTTCACATACGGTATCATCAACAATTTTGCATGGAAAAACTGGGATGCAAGTATTACAGCTTCTGGTTCGCAGGGTAATCAGCTTTACATGAGACACCTTTACTCTACAGCTAACCTTGATGGAGTATTTAACATGGTGGCGAAAGTAGCAGATCGTTTTAGATCCCCTGAGAATCCTGGAGCTGGAATCTTTGGAACCACAGTAGGTGGAGGAAACGTGACTGGAATTGAGCGTGACTGGAACAATAGCAACTTTGTCTATGATGCCTCTTATTTTACAATCAGAAATATCACAGTAGGGTATACGTTCAAAAATTTACCAAAAACATTTAAATCAGCTAGAATCTATGGTTCTGCACAGAATGTATGGGTATTCACAGACTACTGGGGAGGATCAAATCCTGAAGTTAGTATGCAAAATAACGGTCAAGGTGACGGCGGCAACCTAAGTCCAGGTGTGGACTTAGCTGGATATCCAATTCCTCGAACGATCACTTTTGGTGTTAATGTCACTTTCTAATTTGAAGGATTTCACCTCATTTACTCATCTAAAAAGAAATAAAAAATGAAAAAATATATCCTAGCCATATTAGTGACAGCTTTTGCGCTAACTGGCTGTGAAGACTTTCTTACGGTAGTGCCAGAGACTCAATTGAGTTCGGCCACCTTTTTCAAAAATCAAACTGACTTTGAGCAAGCAGTCAATGCGGCCTATGTTCCACTGCGAACGATCATAAACGATCGTGCCTGGTTGCTTTCTGAAATGCACTCGGACAATACCTATTATGCTAGAAATGTTCTCTTTGGAGCAACAGATAATCAAGAGGATTTGGCTGATTTCTCAGTTCCGGAATCTAACGGAACTACTGCTAATACCCACGTTCTGAATCAATGGAGACAGGATTACCTGATGATTTCTCGGGCCAATCAAATTCTTGTTTTGATCGATGATGTTGACTTTGATGCAGCTGCTAAAGCAAATGTAAAAGGTCAAGCCTTGTTTCTTAGAGCTTATGCCTATTTTGAATTGGCGCGTTACTTTGGAAGTGTTCCACTTCACTTGACTCCAGTTACTGTGAGGGGAGAAGCGGCTTTGCCATTGGCAACTGAGGTAGAAGTCTACAATCAAATCATCTCAGACTTGCAAGCTGCAGTTCCGCTTTTACCAAATAAATCAAAGCAGGTTCCAGGTCGGGTTACCGAAGGAGCTGCGAGAACTCTACTTGCAAATGTTTACATGAACCAAAAGAAGTGGACCGAAGCGGAACAGATTTTAACTCCAGTATTGACTCAAGGCTATGGATTGATGACGAACTATGAAATGGCATTCCCTGGTAATACAGCTAATAAAAATAATATGGAATCTGTTTTTGAAGTACAGTTTCTAGAAGGAGCTGCGGGCCTAAATGGAAATTTCATTTATCAGTTTATGCCTAGACCCATCAGTGCTTCAGAACTAACCCCGATTATGGGCACAAGTAATGCACAGAATATTGATGGAGAAGGAAATAATATCCCCACTCCTGACATCATTGCTGCCTATGAGGCAGGCGACTTAAGAAAAGACGCCTCAATCGGGAATGTGTTTCTTGCTGGTAGTTTCAGAGCTGACAAAAATTACCCATATATTAAGAAGCATGCGAAGACTCATTCCCAGCATAATAATACGGGTACCAATTGGGTAGTCTATCGTTATGCTGAGGTATTGTTGTTCATGGCAGAAGTACTAAATGAGCAAGGAAAAACAGGCGAAGCCATTGGGTATTTAAACCAAATCAGGCAACGAGCTGGGCTGCAAAACACCACAGCAGCTGGTCAAGTAGCAGTTCGAGAGGCAATTTTCAAGGAGCGAAGAGTAGAATTAGCTTTTGAAAATAAGCGATGGTTTGATATTACTAGAACTGACAGAATTCAGGAAATCATAGTGCCTTATGGTCAGCGAATCATTGCTAATCCCCTTGACTACTATTATCCACCGATTGCAGGTGCAGTTCCAAGAAGTAACGCATTTACAAATATCAAGAAGTTCTATGCTTATCCAGCAGCAGAATCTGACTTGAGTCCTAATTTCTAAGTTGGTTTTCTTAATCAGATAGCCCAGCCAGATCGGTGAGTTACTCACTGATAATGGTTGGGTTATTTTCTTTAAGCATGTTATGGCAGGATAGTTTTTTATCCCGCTTGTAGTAAATAGCTCACTAGGTGAATGATAAATTGTTATCTTAATATCCATCAACCATTTCAATGAAATCCAATAACCCAAAAGTATATGATCATCAAATCTTTTCTTAAAACCCTTTTCCTGAGTGCGGTGGTGCTCACCGTAGTGGTTTCCTGTGCCAAAAAAGAAGAAGCTCCGCTCGATCCCAAAGTGGCCAAACTCAAGCTTCCAGATGGATTCAAAGCTGAGCATATTTATAGTCCAGGAGATTTGGATCAAGGCTCTTGGGTAGCGATGACTTTTGATGACAAAAATCGACTAATCACTGCTGATCAATATGGCTTTCTCTATCGGTTGGAGATTCCTCCCATCGGATCGGATTCCTTAGCTCCCAAAATCGAAAAGTTAATTATCGGTAATGTGGCCGAACCCCAAGTGGGAATGGGCTATGCGCAGGGATTGCTTTATGCATTCAATAGCATTTACGTGATGGTAAATCATAATGGAAATGAGACCTTCAAAGAAAGTACTGGACTCTATCGAATTCAGGATTTGGATGGAGATGATCAATATGAGACAGTGACCACCATCAAACTTTTTACTGGCCAGCCAGGAGAGCATGGACCGCATTCGATCAAGATTTCCCCAGATGGAAAATCACTTTACATGGTCGCAGGGAATCACGTGGACGTCCCTGAAATGGATGCCTATCGACTTCCAAGAGTTTGGAATGAGGATAATTTATTCCCAGAGATCAAGGATCCTCGAGGTCATGCGAATTCAAGAATGGCACCAGGAGGATGGGTGGCAAATTTTGCGCCGGATGGATCCTACTTTGAGCTAATTTCCGCAGGCTACAGAAATCCTTTCGATATCGCTTTCAATGAAGCAGGAGATTTATTTACCTACGATTCGGATATGGAGTGGGACTTTGGAATGCCTTGGTATCGACCAACTCGAATCTGTCATGTGACTAGTGGATCAGAATATGGCTGGAGAACTGGAAACCAAAAATGGTCACCTCTTTATCCTGACAATCTTCCTGCAACCATCAATATCGGTCAGGGTTCTCCTACAAACGTCATGTTTGGCACTGGAGCTAATTTTCCAGAAAAATATCAAAAAGCACTTTATGCTTTCGACTGGAGTTTTGGAATTATTTATGCCTTCGAGTTGAAGCCAAATGGAGCGACTTATGAAGCGACTGCAGAAGAATTTATTTCTGGTTCTCCACTTCCATTGACAGACGGAACCATCGGCCCTGATGGCGCGATGTATTTCATGACAGGTGGTCGAAGATTGGAATCAGATCTCTATAGAGTGTATTACGATGGAGAGGTAGAGAAAAATATAAAACCACTCCAAGTGGCTGATCTGCCTGCCGAAAATAAGTTGAGAAGAGAATTGGAAGAATTTCACAAGGATGGAGCTCCTTCAGAAGGTTTGGAAAAAGCTTGGGCTAATTTGGATCACGCTGATCGATTTGTCCAATATGCTGCTCGAATAGCTTTGGAGCATCAGCCAATTGATTCTTGGAAAGTAAAAGCCCTTGAAGAGCAAAATCCTGTCAAACTTACTCAGGCAATGATTGCCATGGCAAGACATAGTGAAAAAGGGGCAGGTACTCCGATGGTTCAAGTACTAATGGGAATCGACTACTCGAAACTTAACGAAAAAGAAAAGCAGGATTTACTTCGGGCGTTCGAGTTGATCCTTTACCGTCAGGGCGAACCGGCTGCAAATGTAAAAAGCCAGCTGGTTGCTTATTTGGATGGTAATTTCCCTGCTAATAATAACAATCTAGATCGTGAGCTGAGCAAATTATTGGTTTACCTAGATGCGCCGGACGGTGTGTCGAAGACGCTGGCTTTGCTTGAAAATGCGAAAGATGATCCTGACTATCAGAAGACTTTCACCTCATCGTCGGATCTTATCATGCGAAATCCTCAGTACGGATTGGACATTGCGAATATGCTTGCCAATGTACCACCAGCACAGCAGACCTATTTGGCCACTGTTTTGGGTGGAGCCGAAGCAGGCTGGACACCTGAATTGCATGAGAAATACTTCACGTGGATTCAGGATGCCTTCAAATACAAAGGAGGTAGAAGCTATGTAGGCTTTATTGATCGCGCAAGAAAAATGGCTTTGACGCATGTGGCGAAAGCTGACTTTGATAAATACAATGAACTTTCTGGTGCATCCATGTTGACGAGCAGTGGAAATGATCTTGCAGAAACTACTATTCAGCCAGAAGGTCCAGGTAAAAGATGGACAGTTGAAGAAGCCTTACCAGTAGTGGAAGTCCTCAGTGGGCGAGACTTGGTGAGAGGAAAGGCGATGTATGTGGCTACGCTTTGTCAGTCTTGCCATACGATGCAAGGCGAAGGTGGAGTGATCGGTCCTGATCTTAGTCAACTGGGAACAAGATTCTCTCCAAAGGATATTTTAAATGCGACAATCAATCCTAGTGATGAGATCTCAGAGCAATATGAGGCTACCATCCTAGAGTTAAAAACTGGAGGATCAGTCGTAGGTCGATTGACCAATGAGGATGATGCCAATTACTATGTGTCACAAAATCCATTTGCACCAGATGTAATCCGGACCGTTGCTAAAACTGAGGTGAAGAGTACCAAAGTGTCTGAGGTGTCCACCATGCTTCCTGGAATGATCAATAGACTCAATGAAGAAGAATTGAAGGATTTGATGGCGTATTTAATTTCCGGAGGAAATCCAAATCATGAAGTCTATCAGAATAAAGCAACTGCACAGAAATGAAACTCCAATTTTTAAAGAAATATCTACTTCTTGAGGCAGCTGCTGCTGTAATGGTTCTTGGCTATTACGGAATCGAATCAGCATTTCCTCCCTATGAAAGTAGCGATCAGTCAGTAGTTGCTTCTCAGTTTGAATCTGCTCAAAAAGGTTTCAAACCCATTTTTGATGGCAAAACCCTAAAAGGATGGGAGGGAGATCCAACTTACTGGTCGGTTAAAGACGGATCAATCGTTGGGATTATCACTCCAGAGACTTTATTGAAAGCCAATACCTTCTTGATTTGGACCGGTGGAGAAGTGGCAGATTTTGAACTGAAAGGAGAGTTTCGGATCTCAGAATCTGGCAATTCTGGAATCAATTACCGAAGCGATCGTGTCGCTGAAGTTCCCTTTGCGCTTCGAGGATATCAAGCAGATATCGACGGTAAAAATACCTATACCGGTCAAAATTACGAGGAGCGAAAGCGGACAACTTTAGCTTATCGAGGTCAGCAAACAAAGATTACTTCTCAGCCAGATGATACGCCTGTTCTACGTGATTTTGTAGAGCGGAATGCCTGGAAAGGTTTGAACCTGGAAAAAGATCTGGGAGACCGAGCTGAATTGGGATCTAAGATCAAAAAAGAAGACTGGAATGAGATTCATCTCATCGTAAAAGGAAATGTCATGCAACACTTTGTCAATGGAATCCTGATGAGTGAAGTCCATGACGAGGACTCAAAAAACCGGATGATGTCCGGCTTGCTCGGCGTGCAAGTACATGTCGGCCCACCGATGAAGGTGGAGTACCGCAAACTGATGCTCAAAAAACTCTGATTGGGTTTAAGGATTCATTCTTCGGAATGGATCCTTTTTTTTTGACTAGTGGCAGTTTTTCTTGCTCCAATTTTTTATAACTTAAAATCAAATCCTCGGACCTACCATATAGCGCAGGATAGTGTAGGAGGGGCTTTTTTATAGATTGAATCCCTACAAATACCCAAGATGAATCCAAAAAATCTAGCTAGCTGGAAACACAAGCTTTCGAATACGCAGCAAATCGGAGGAATTGAAACCTCAATTCTTGACAATGGAGCTGGAAAAGGAACCCGAATTGCCTGGATTAATACAGGAACCGGTCTTCGCTACAAAGTGGTGCTGGATCGTGGGATGGATATTCTTGATGCTTTTTTCAATGAAAATAGTCTGGCCTGGACCTCCCATGCGGGAGGCCTTGCACCCCAACCCTTTTCCAATCAGGGAATCGACTGGTTGCGCACGTTCGGTGGAGGATTAGTAACCACCTGCGGCTTATCAAATGCTGGCCCTCCTAATTCAGATGAAAGTGGTTCTAGAGGTCTCCACGGTAATTATTCGAATACTCAGGCAGAATTGGTCTCGATTAAGCAGCCTGATATTTTCTCTGGGGATCTAAGTTTTGAGATCGTAGGGAAAGTAAGAGAATCCACCACTTTTGGTCCAAGTTTGGAAATGATACGAAGTATTTCCGGGAGTTTGGGTTCAGCAGAAATCCACCTCAAAGACTCCGTAGTAAATCGCGGAAATACTCCTGCACCGCACATGCTTTTGTATCATATCAATTGTGGTTGGCCCCTGATCGATGAAGGAACTCGCATCATTTGGAAAGGGGATAAAAAGCCAAAAGCAACTGACGCAAATAATACGGATTTCAATCTCAAACATGAGTTTACCCGCTGCGCAGCACCCATGGATGAACATGCGGGATTTGGTGAAGATGTGGCATTCATCGACCCCAAAGCTGATTCAAATGATCATGTGACTTGCGGCTATGCAAATGATATCTTGGGACTGGGGTTGAAAATTGAGTTTCAAAAATCTCAACTCCCTTGGTTGATTAATTGGCAGCACTGGGGAAAAAATGAATACGTGACAGCTCTTGAACCAGCAACTCATCCGCCGATCGGTCAGGCAAATGCCCGAGCAGATGGCAGCTTGATCTTATTAGAACCAGGAGAAAAGCGAGAATATGAGTTGAAGCTTTCGGTTTTGACAGGAGAAAAAGTGAAGGGATTTATTTGATTTAAGATATACGATATATGATTTACGACATTTCCGAGGGATCAAGCAACCATGAAAACCAAGACAACCATGACCGCATTTAAATATCGAAAATCGAATGTTAAATGATTAAGCAGAGACGAATCCAACTGCGACAACAATACAACAACAAATTCTTCAAATTAACCTGAACGAAGAATCTAAATAAAAATCTGACATCATAAATCATATATAAAAATGAGCCTAGCAAAAAAAGCCCTTGAACAAGGGGAAGGAATTTTAAGATTAACACCTACTTGGGTGCCAAGATCATTTTGTGTGCCCGGTCGCCGAATCAAACTTCATCCGGATGATTATTATAGTTTTGGAGGAAATCGAGGCGGAATTGATGAGCGTTGGTTTTCATCCACGACTCCAGCGGGAAATGGACCACTTACGAGCAAAAATGAAGGGCTCAGCCATATCGCATATGAAGAAAATGGGAAAACAGAACTCTTTCTGCTCAAGGATGCAATTGATGAACTAGGGGCTCAAATCATCGGAGATCGACTCTGGAATGCGCATAAATCCTGGCCTATGTATTCAAAGTTTTTTGACAATATGGGGCCTCTTCCACACCATATTCACCCAAGTGATGAATTCGGAAAATTGACGGGTCAAAATGGAAAACCTGAAGCCTATTATTTTCCCCCTCAAGTCAATAATCACGGAGGAGATTTCCCATACACCTTCTTTGGAATCGCTCCGGGAACCAGCAAAGAAACTATTTTGGAATGCTTGAAAAATTTCAATAAAGGAGACAATAGAATCACTAACTATTCCCAAGCTTTCAAGTTACAGCCGGGAACAGGTTGGGATGTGCCTCCTGGAATGCTTCATGCTCCGGGTTCACTTTGTACTTACGAGCCTCAAAAAGCATCGGATATTTTTGCGATGTACCAGTCCCTTGTCAATGAGGCGATTATTCCCGATGAATTGCTTTGGAATGCCACGCCGAAGGATCGCTGGGGAGATTATGACCTCTTGGTAGAAATGATCGATTGGGATCTAAATGTGAACCCGAATCTGATGGACAATCACTACATGGAACCAAAGCCAGTTGAATCAGTGGAAAAAATGCATGCTGCGGGATATCACGATGCCTGGATTTGCTATCGCTCACACGACTACTCCGCAAAGGAATTGACAGTATTCCCTGGCCAAACCGTAACCATCACCGATAATGCTGCTTACGGTATGATCATGATGCAGGGACATGGCACAATGGGAGCATGGGATATTGAAACTCCATCGCTAATCAGATTTGGTCAACTCACGCATGACGAGTATTTCGTATCTGAGTCTGCGGCGAAATCGGGAGTCAAAATCACTAACCTCTCCAAAACGGATCCAATCGTAATGCTGAAGCATTTTGGACCAAAAAACCCTGACTTGAAAGTGGTTTAAGATTTCAGATATACGATTTGGGATTTAGGACATTTTTGGATGTCCAATCATTTTTGAGGAAGTGACTTACAACGGTAGCTTGGATAACAACAACAGTTGAAATTCCGAATGTTAAATGATGAATAATGAATAAAGAAGTTGGCTAAACCTTCCAACTTTTCAACCTTTAAACTTTACAATTTAGACCCATAAAATCATGAATAACTTTCCAAAACTACACAATGCCACTTGGCCGGGATTGGTCGGTAAAGGTGCTGATTCCGAACCTATAATTCCATTTGATTCCTTGCTTGAAATGACTGCAGCAGCTGAGGTAAACGGGGTAAAATTTGATGGGATCGATATAGGCTTGCTAGAGCCACATTTTGATTTGAATAATCCTGATGAAGCCAAAAAACTCGCTGATAAAGTCTCCAAATACAATTTGAATGTAGGATCACTGGTCGCACCTATTTGGGCAGGTTCTGCTATGGGAACCGCTGATCAGCGGAAGACTTTTGTAGAGATGGTTCGAAAATCGTGTGAATTTGGTCAAAAGCTAAAAGAGCTAGGTGTTAGACATTACGGTGTCGTTCGAATAGATTCCGCTGCTGGCGTATCCGACTGGGCAAAGGATCCCAAAGGAAATACTAAGCAAATTGTGGAAACTTTCCAGCAAGCTTGCGATGTGGCGGCTGATTTTGGTGAAAAACTAGCCGCAGAAGGGGAAATCTGCTGGGGAGCTATGCATAGCTGGAAGCATATGGTCGAGACTTTAGAAATGGTCGATCGACCGAACATCGGTTTCCAAGCTGATATGTCCCATACCTTTTTGTATACCATGGGATATAATGCTCCAGAGCATCGGATCTTAGCTCCAGATGCTGATTTGAATGATCGAGAAGCGGTTAAGGCGGCTTTGAAAATAGTTACAGATGCGCTTCGACCTTGGACGATTGACTTTCATGTCGCACAGAATGACGGGTCAGTTTTCGGTTCGGGTTCACATGATAAGACTGGTCGACATTGTCAAGCCACGGATCCAAATGGAGTTTTGGACATCGCGCATGATGCCGGCTATTGGCTACGAGATGAAAATGGAAACTTAACGAAAGCTATGAAGCACATCTGTTGGGATGGTTGCATGTTCCCAAATGATGTCATGAATAATCAGCAAACTTGGAATGATATCCTTGCAGCCTTGATCAGTGTACGGGATGCACATGGATGGAAGGGGTGAGTTAAGATTTTTGATGTATGATGTAAAATCAGAAAGCTGAAGTAAGAAATCTAAAATCGACTAGTTGCTACCTCTCAAACTGCAATTCCAACCTTTCAATTTTGAAATTTTAAAATTTAATCAAAATGAGCAATAAGAAAAAAATAAGAATCGGACTAATCGGCACCGGGCTGATGGGCCGGATACATACGAATGGCTACAAGCGCTTAGCAGACTTTTTTCCAGAATATGAATATCAACCTGTCCTGCAAGCTTGCTGCTCACGAAAAGCACACCGAGCTGAGGCTTTTATGAAGCAGTGGGACTATGCTTCCTTTGAAACTGACTGGAAAAAAATGATTGCCAGAGACGATATAGATGCGGTTGATATTTGCACACCAAATGACATGCATGCTGAAATCGCGATAGCTGCTGCCGAAGCAGGGAAGATGATTCTTTGCGAAAAGCCATTGGCAAGAACTGTAGCAGAAGCAAAGACAATGCTCGATGCGGTAGAAAAAGCTGGAGTGAAAAATACCGTTTGGTACAACTATCGAAGAGTTCCTGCAGTGACTTTAGCCAAGAATATTGTGGCATCGGGTAAGCTGGGTAAGATATTTCATTATCGAGCAAATTTCCTGCAAGACTGGACTATCAGTCCAGATTTGCCTCAAGGAGGAGATGGGCTCTGGAGATTAGATGTGGAAACTGCCGGTTCTGGTGTGACAGGAGACTTATTGGCTCATTGCATTGATACGGCTATGTGGATTAATGGAGGAATCAAGGATGTGTCTGCGATGACCGAGACCTTTATTAAGGAGCGGGTTCACACGGACACTGGAGAAAAGCAAAAGGTTGGGATCGATGATGCCTGTATTTTCCATTGCCATTTTGACAACGGTTCCCTTGGGCTTTTTGAAGCCACCCGTTATGCACGAGGGCACAAGGCACTTTATACCTTTGAGATCAACGGCGAGAATGCATCAATCCGCTGGGATTTACATGATTTGACTCGTTTAGAATATTTTGATCATAGCGACGAGGGAATTGTAAGAGGCTGGCGATCAATTCACGTCACTGATGGAGATCATCCTTACATGAAACGATGGTGGATTCCTGGTACCTCGATTGGCTATGAGCATTCGTTCATCCATCAAGTAGCAGATTTCTTCCATAGCTTGGAAACAGGAGAGTCCTGCCACCCAACTTTCAGAGATGCTTTTGAGACTCAGAAAGTTTGCGAAGCGGTGATTAATTCTGCCAATGATCGGGCTTGGAAGGATACTGAAGTAGACTGGGTAGAAAAGTAATGCGGAGGTAGAATACCAAGAATTAATCCTACTGAAAGAGACCGAGAAATATTTTTCTCGGTCTCTTTGTTTTTCTTTTAATAGTGAAACCTTATCTGCATTAATCTCTTATTTTTAAAAGAAATTTTATACATAAATTTATGAAACACCTCAAATTATGGTCTTTTTTCCTCTTCATTGGACTGATTTCCTGTTCCAGAAATGATAAGGAAACTGGTCAACCTGGCCCAGGAAAGTATTTTGAATTTTCAGACCTTTCCGATAAGAAGCAAGGGGGAGTTCGGATGATTCCGATTTCTACTCTAAGTGGTGAATTTAAAGTTTGGACCAAGCGCGTTGGAAATAATCCTAAAATTAAAGTCTTGCTTTTGCACGGAGGTCCGGGTATGACCCATGAGCTTTATACCAGTTTTGACGGCTACCTTCCACAAGAAGGGATCGAGTACATCTATTATGATCAGTTAGGTTCTTATTATTCCGATCAACCTAAGGACAGTACACTTTGGACGGTTGATCGATTTGTGGATGAAGTAGAACAAGTAAGGCTTGCCTTAGACTTAACTCCGGATAATTTTTATCTCTATGGACAATCATGGGGAGGAATGCTTGCCATGGAATATGCGCTCAAACATCAGGACAAACTCAAAGGCTTAATTATTTCTAATATGATGGCAAGCTTGCCTGAATATGAGAAATACGCCAAAGGAGTACTTGGTCCACAAATGCCTCCTGAAGTTTTTAAGGAATTAATGGAAATTGAAGAAAATAATGACTTTGATAATCCTCGCTATGCGGAACTGTTGATGGAGCATCACTATCAATATCACGTTTTAAGGAAACCCTTGGCTGAATGGCCGGAAGCATTTAATAGGACTCTTAAACATTTGAATCCGGATGTTTACGTACGAATGCAAGGGTATAGCGAATTTGGGATTACTCCAGGAGCTACTTTGAAAGGTTGGGATAGAAGTGAAGATATTTCTAAAATCACTGTCCCAACACTTGTCGTGGGAAGTGCACATGATACCATGGATCCAAAATATATGGAATGGATGTCAACTGAAATCCCGAATGCCCGCTACCTATTCTGTCCGGACGGTAGCCATGTCGTTCAATATGATAATCCAGAAGTTTTCTTCCCGGGTTTGATCCAGTTTTTGAAAGATGTGGATAGTGGCAGTTTCTAAAAAAAAAAACTGAAGTTGAGGCTTGAAAAGCTATTAGTTTAGAGGAGAAGCCAAATTGCAATGAAATGTGAAATCGTCCCGAAAAGCACAAACACATGCCATATAGTATGATAATAAAGGCGATTGCTATTAATATAAAAATACACCCCAATCGAATAGCTTAAACCTCCGACAGCAATCCAAGTCAGAATTTCTCCACTTAGGTTTTCCCACATGGCTTTAATTAGGAAAACAGAAACCCAGCCCATGGCCAGGTAAAGTCCCACGGAGACAAATTTATATTTACCGGCAAAAAAGAATTTAAAGATAGAACCGGCCAGTACAAAAGCCCAGAGAATAGCTAAGAATAGAATAGCTTTTTCTCTTGGCAAAACTGTCAAAATCATCGGTGTATATGAGCCAGCAATCAGAAAGTAAATCGAAATATGATCCGCTTTTTGGAAATGATCTTTGCGATGACCAGGTTTGGCGAGATGATAAAGTGTTGAACTTGAATAGACCATCAAAATCCCGATTGAAAAGGCCATGCAGGCTAATAAAAAGCCAGATTCTGCTAATCCATTTGCCCGAATCAATAAAAATGGAATTCCAATAAGGCCTAAGATAAAGCCTATACCATGCGACAAGGCATTGTAAAATTCTTCTTTATCAGTTTGGAGTCTTTTCAGCATTATAAATAGTAGCGCTTCTCAAAGGTAGAATCATTTAAAAGAAAATACCCGAATCTGACGACTCGGGTATTTTTAAGACTTCAGGTCTTGGACTTCTGATTCTTTAGAAAACTCCTTTAAATCCTTCCATTTTCTGATCTACCTGGGTATCGACCATAAATGAAACCATCACGCCTTCCCAAGCCATAGTTACTTTGGCTACTTTGTTGTCTTCTGCAGAGATATGGTACTGTAATCTTTCGGTTTTTCCACCTCGAGTGGTCATCGCTTTGAAAGCAACTGCATCATCCTTAGCTACTGCTTCCTCGTCAATTTTACCGTCTTTCATGTAAGCAAAAACAGAAGCTGCTTTACTGTTTAGATGCACCATCCAGTCACCTGATTCCATTGGAGTCATGAAGATCGAATACTTTCCTGCACGAAGGTTTTTGCCACCCACACTTACTGGGGTTGAGAATTCGATCACCGTCTGTGCATTTGCACCCGCTCTCCAAGTCACACCGTACTTTTCGATTTCACCAAAAATTTTCCGGCCTTTTACGGCAGGAGAAGAGTATTCAATTGTGATTTTGGAAAAGCCAACTACTTGAGATACAAAAGCAGCTGGGCTTGGAGCAGGAGCTTGAATTTGCGCAAAAGCGGAAAATGTTGCTGCCATAAAAAAGGCTAAAGCAAAGAATAGAGTTTTGGTGTTTTTCATTTGAGTTTAGATTTATTGGTCCGAAAGCTAATCAAAAATTCTATGAGATAGTTTGCTTTTTGGGCAAGAATGTCCTCTACTGGAATACAAAGGTCTATTCTTTTTAAGAGTTGGTGCATGCCTTTTTTGATAGCTATGGGGTTTTGATTTAAATGAAAAGAATGAGTTACTTCTTCAAGATCGAATTAATAAAAGCCACACTCTGGGGAATCTGTTCTACGGATCTGGAACTTTCATCTTCGATAGTTAGGTAGGCAGTTCCTTGTTTTTGAGCTTCCTTGATCAGTCCAGCGATATCAATATCTCCTGTGCCAAGTACCACATTGGCTTCTACATCACCGTGACCATCTTTGGATCCAAGTGTCCCTTTTGCGCGATCTTTTAGATGCAGCATTGGAAATTTTCCTGGGTAAGATTTCATAATTTTTAGCGGATCTCCACCTCCCATTTTTACCCAAAACACATCCATGTTGAAAGCAAAGTTCTTGGCATTTTTCAGCATGTAATCCATGGGTACCATTCCTGCATCTTTGACGAATTCATAACCATGTGGATGATAAAGCAAGGTTATTCCTTCCTTTTGGAGTTCAGCTCCAGCTTTGTTGAAAAGCTCAGTTGCTTCTTTGATTTTAGCTAAAGAAATTGGACCGTCAGGATGGGCTATCCAATAGCATGTGGCGTATTTCGCACCGGCTTTTTTAGCGTTATCTATAATGGGTTGTAAGTCTTTACTTAGTTCATCATATTCTGCTCCTACGCCGATAGTCTTAATCATATTCTCTGCAAGGATTTTTTCGTACTCAGCCTCTGACATACCATAACCCCCTCCACCTTCTAGGTTGTTAATGCCCATTTCAGGAATCATTTTGAGGTATTTTACTGGATCGACTTTCATCTCATTGCGTAGTGAATACATCTGCAGGGCAATCTCCTGGGCTGAGCTAGTAAATGGGGAAACTAGAATTAGACTGACGATTAGGATTTTAAGTTTCATAGTATGTTGATTTTGGGTTGCTCTAATCTAGCCAAAAACATTAAAATTTATAGAAAATGGACCGTGATACTTGCTTTTTGTGAAGTTTGACCTTCCGTTATTCCTTAGGAAAGGTTACCTTGAAATTTAAGCCACACTCAAATGACTTCAAGAAGAAAATTTATCCAAAACTCCTCACTATTAGGATTAGCTATGAGCATCAAACCTGACTTTTCTCTTTTTAAAGCCCAAGACCAGATTTTAGGTCATGGAGATTTCAAATATAAAATCGACGCAAGTTGGGGTAATTTAGATCCAGCCAAGGTTCCCGTAGTCAATTGCCATGAGATGGTGATGGATCGAAAAGGTCGGATGATCATGGTGACCGATGAGGCCAAAAATAATGTAATCATCTATGATCAATCTGGGAAATTACTTGATACTTGGACACTGGGATTGGATCGAGCTCATGGTCTTTCGATCGTAGATGAGGGAGATGCAGAATACCTCTGGGTGGTAGATAATGGAGGGCGAGTCGTAAAAACCACACTTGGGGGAGTGGTCGTTTCTGAAATAGTTTACCCATTAAAAGAAGGGATTTATGAAGAGAAAATGCGATGGACTCCAACAGAAACTGCTGTTGCTCCAAATGGTGATTTGTACATCGCAGATGGGTATGGATCTCAATACTTTTTGCAATACGATAAGGATGGGAACTTTATCCGGAAATTCGGAGGGCCTGGTCAAGGGGATAGTCAGTTTAGCACAGCCCATGGAATAGCGATAGATCAACGTGGAGGTCAAGCACCTACCTTGCTCTGTACCTCAAGAGGTCATAATTCATTTAAGCGATTTACACTAGATGGCAATTATTTGGAAACGATTTTTCTTCCCGGTGCCTTTGTCTGTAGACCAGTGATTCACGGAGAAAATCTGTATGCTGGAGTGTGCTGGTCCCGGTTGAAATATTTGGAACAAACAGATAATTCAGGCTTTGTTACCATTTTGAACAAGGACAATAAGGTAGTCTCTAATCCAGGCGGGACAGCACCAGAATACCGCAATGGCGAACTCCAATTGATGGTTCAATCCGAGCCAGTATTCAAACATTGCCACGACGTATGCATTGATCAGGATGAAAATATCTATGTCTGCCAGTGGAATGCCGGAAAGACCTACCCAATTAAATTGACAAGAGTTTAATGTTCATGAATTAAGCTCAAATGGGATCTGAATTTTAAGGAGAAAAAATCACCTTGCTTCCTAGCGATAGAATAGCTGTTACTAAGAATTTCTCTAGTTTTAGTTTCTGCCAGCAAAAAATCTATGAAAATGAAATTCTTTGGACCTCAGGGAGAAGAAAACAACTTGGATGAATTGCAAAAAAACATATCTCTTGTTTTCGCATTTCTAGCGGGAGTATTAATGGTTTTTTTAGGGTTTTCTGACTTGATGGTTGGCTTAGACCCATTTATTGTCAAAACGAAATTCCTTTTTGCGATTCCCTATTTAGCTGGGTTTTGGATTATGAGGAAATATGGATACCATCAGGCAGTGATCCAGTTTTTGATCTTTCTAGGCTTAATATTGGCTTCCATTAATTATTTCTATAATGATGGTTACCGAGGGCCGACGTTCTATACCATCTTTATTTTTGTGGTAGGGATTGCCATTTTGATCAAAGGCTGGCCAAAGTTTGCCTAGATGCTATTTGCATTTACGCTGTACTCTCTTATTTTTTATGCAGAGGTAGTTGGAATGATCACCGTGCCATCAAATTATACTGGTCTAGAAAATTTATTTTGGGATCACCTTGTGACTATTTGGGGGACGGGACTTTTTTCATTTCTGGGGATTCATATTTTCCTTAAGAATTACCTAGCTCAAAATAAAAGGCTCAGAATCATACAAGCTGAGAAGGAGCTTGCCCTACAAGAATTGGCAACCCTAAATACCAAAAAGAATCAATTGATCGCACTACTTTCGCATGATCTGAAAAACCCAATCGGCATGTTACGACAGACCTTGGACTTGGTTGATAGAGGAGCTTTTGAAGAAGGTGAGTTTCAACTTATCCTCAAAAATCTCAGGAACCAGAGCTACCATCTTTCGGGAATGTTGAATAATACCTTGAATTGGGTGCTAGCAGAATTAGAAGATAAGGAGCTAGAAATGGAAAGCTTAAGCCTCTACCAGCTTACGGATGAAATGTTAGAGGGGATGATGATTCAGGCTGTTTCCAAAAAACAAACTATTGAATCTGAAAAAACCGGAGAAGATCAAATTCTTGAAATAGAAGCCTCGGAAATTCGAATTATTTTAAAGAACCTCCTCGATAATGCGATCAAATTCACTCCAGTAGGAGGAGAAATCGGGTTCAACCTAATCATTTCCTCGAAAGAGATTACTTGGACTATCAAAAATCAAGGGAAACCGATTCCCCTGCCAGAAGAATCAATACTCTTTGACTTTAAAGTAAAAACCACTTTTGGCACTATGCGTGAGAAAGGAACTGGAATCGGCCTTCCGCTTTGCAAGAAAATAGCAGATAAACTGGATATGGAATTGGGATTTTATAGAACTGATGATGGGAAAAATAGCTTTTTCCTGACAAAAAGGTTGAATTAAATCAATACCACCATCAGACTTTTTGCACCATGGGCACCGATGACAAGGGACTGCTCAATATCAGCAGTCTTGGAAGGACCCGCGATAAATAGCCCAAAGCCAGAATGTTGATCACCGATTCGATCATAAGCCTTATGCATAGTGGCGACTAAGGAGTCCCGACTGATAACGATCACTAAATGCTCGGTGATAAAGGGAATAGCTCGTAATCTCAACTCGGAGTCATCCAGCCAAATAGCACCATTTTCAGCTACCCCAAATTGTCCTTTCAGAATGGCTAAATCCAATTTTGAAAAGCTATGGACGTCTACCGGGAGTGCTTGATTTGAAAATTTTCCAAAAGTGTCATCAGTAGAATAAACAAGAGGGTAGATTCCTGATTCTAATTTTGTAATCAAGTCCTCAGCACTTAGGATTTCTCCCTTATTTCCTAGAATGGAAGTGCAAAATGCCTTCAATAAATCGGTAGCGCCTTTGAAATCCGGTATTTCAGGTAAAGGCTTCTGAGCTAGTTTTAAACTTCGGATTTTCCCGATGATGTTATTTTTACTACTCATGGTCGATTCTTTTTCATCCACTCTTTAAAGCTTTCTTTCGGAACGGGAGGCAAATCACGTTGCTTTCCCCAAACATTTAATGGATTGTAGATCAATGATTTCGGAAGGTTTTTTAATGCCAGACGCATGATTTTACCAGAGTAATTATAGCTTAGTGGGCTTTTGAAAATCCCATTTCCCAGCTTCATGGATAAGCCTTTGATTGATGCGCCTTGAGCTTTTGTGATCTCTTGCCGCCAAAGGTAAAGCTGCTCGTGGATATTGATTTTCACAGGACATACATCCGTACAGCTTCCGCAAAGGGTGGAAGCAAATGGCAAACTGCTGTGCTTTTGTAAATCCAATCCCGGTGAAAGAATCGATCCGATTGGGCCCGGAACGGTACTTTTGTAGCTAAATCCACCACTTCGCCGGTAGATCGGACAAGTATTCATGCAGGCACCGCATCGGATACATTTGAGTGAGTCTCTAAAATTCTCTCTACCCAATTGAGCCGTTCGACCATTATCCACTAAGATTATATGAATTTCTTTTCCACTTTCTGGGCTTCTGAAATGAGAGTTGTAATTCGTGATATTTTGGCCAGTTGCGGATCGGGCAAGCAGTCGCAGAAAAACCCCGAGATGGGTTCGTTTGGGGATGATTTTCTCGATTCCCATACAGGCGATATGCGTATCGGCAAGATGGACGCCCATGTCGGCATTCCCTTCGTTGGTACAGACTACAAATTCTCCAGTTTCTGCTACACCGAAATTCACTCCGGTAATCGCTACTTTGGCAGCAAGGAATTTTTCCCGAAGGTGATGTCTAGCCGCTTGAGTAAGGTAATAAGGATCTTCATTTCCTTTTTCAGTATTCAGCTTTTCATGGAAAAGTTCGGAGATTTCACCCTTTTTCAAATGAATTGCCGGCAATACAATATGGCTGGGCGGCTGACCGAGAAACTGAACAATCCGCTCACCCAAATCGGTATCTACCACTTCAATCTCATTTTTCTCCAGAAAAGGATTTAGGTGGCACTCTTCTGTCAAGATAGATTTACTCTTAACGATCGCCTTACATTCTTTTTCTTTTAGAATAGAAAGTACGATCTCATTATGCTCCTGAGCATTTGCAGCCCAATGCACTTTGATTCCATTCTTAGTCGCATTCCGCTCAAATTCCTCCAAGTAATCCGCTAGATTTCCAAGCACATTGTCCTTGATCGAGGAGGCTAAATCCCGTAACTCCTCCCATTCTGGGACGATATGGCTCATTTTATCCCGTTTGTCTCGGATAAACCAAAGGGTATCGTCATGCCATTTTGATTTGGCTGAATCCTTTAAAAATTCGGCTGCTTCTTGCGGATGACTCATTTTAATACTTCGTTTAGGATTTCTGCGATATGTTTGAATTGTATAGGTTGCTTTTGACGTTGGGCAATCCCTTGGAGGTGCATGATACAAGACATATCTCCTCCTGTCAAAATCTCGACTTGGTGTTCGATATGATCTTCCAATCGATCTTTCCCCATTTGCACCGAAAGGGCTTCTTCACTTACTGCGAAAGTTCCTCCAAAACCGCAGCATTCATCTGTCCTTCTCAACTCCACCCAAGTTAAACCTTCCAAGTTTTCCAAAAGTTTTTTTGCTTTGCTGAAAGGCTTTTCATTCAGTTCTGAACTGGATGAAAGTCGTAAACCGCGCTGTCCATGACAGGAAGAATGATATCCGATCCGATGTGGAAAGCTTCCGTCTATTCGTTCGATTTTTAAGATATCAGTAAGAAACTCTGAGAATTCAAAAATCTTGTCATGAAGTTCAGCTTGTTCTTTTTCCATTCCTGCAACTGATGGGGAATGTTCTTTCACATGAACGACACAACTTCCTGAAGGGCAAACCACATAATCATAGGCTGCAAAAGTTTCGATAAAATGAGCGGTCGTGCCTACCGTATCCCGCTCAAATCCGGCATTCGCCATCGGTTGGCCGCAGCAGGTTTGATTCATAGGGTAGGTGACTTGGCAGCCTAGTTTTTCCAAGACAGCCAAAGTTGAGATGGCTACATTCGGATAAAACTGATCTACGTAGCAGGGAATAAAGAGGGCGATATGTGGTTTTGGCTTGATGCTCATCAGAGATAGTAATTTAAGCAGTCCTTTGGAAAGGCCTACTATATTATCCTTCCAATCCTTAAGTTTATTCGGCGAGATTGCTTGCCACTAGATAGCTTTGCAGTCTCTTTTTTCTATCCTTTGCTGTCGGTTTACAGAATAGTGAATTTAGTAAAACCGCATAGTTTTTTATTTGAACCACATAGTCCACATAGCCACATAGTTTTTAAAGTCAGAAAGATGATATCAGAAATTTGAAATTCCAGAGCCGCGGTTCGTGTCTCACGAAACGCAACAGTAAGAGAGCATGAAAATGATTTTTTTTAAACCGCTAAGTTCACAAAGGTTTAATAGTAGGACGCAAAGGTCTTATTTGAACCACATAGTCCACATAGTTTTGAAATTCTGAAATCTGAAATTCTGAAAACCTTAAATTAACCAACACCAGCGGTGGTGCATAGGTCGAAACCTAGCGTCAGCCATCCGTCGGTCTCCAGAGCCGCGGTTCGTGTCTCACGAAACGCAACAGTACGAGAGGATGAAAGGGATTTTTTTTGAACCACATAGTTCACAAAGCCACATAGTTTTTAAAGTCAGAAAGCTTAAAATAAATACCTAAAAAAAACCAAGACCAAGCTGAACCTGTGCGGATTAAGCAAATGTTAAATTTCTAGTTTATTTGTCCGTTCACTTGTAAACTAAAAAAGAAATCTTTAGATTTTATAAATTTTTAAACAAACTTTTTATGAAAACAATCAAACAATCAAACAATCAAACAATCAAACACAGCTTTAAACTGCTTGGACTGCTGTTTTTCCTCCTAGCCAGCTGCCAGTCTGAATCCGATTTTTCGGATGCCCCGGTGGATACTTTGGCGGAAGCCGAAGCTTCTTATAAAGTATCAGTGGATCTTGCCAAGCAAATTGCTTTGGGATTTTTTAGAAACGATTCAAGCTATATTGCTGGGAGGAAGAATAATAAATCGCCCAAAATCCGGGAAGTTGCCCGAGTGACGCTTTCAGATACGCTGGATTTTGAAGCTTTCCTGATCAATGAATCCGAAGGCTTTGTGATGGTAGCGGGTGATTCCAGAATAATGCCAATTCTGGCATATTCGTCGGAGGGTGAACTGACTGCAAAAAATCTCGAAGAAGTCAATGGACTGAAAGTGTGGTATCAAGAAACGATGAAACAGATTGATCAAGAATTGAAAGAGATTAAAAAAGTCCACCCAATTGTATATAATGAGTGGAAGAAATATTCCGAAGGATATGATCCGAAAGGTAGAATATGGGATAATGCAGTAGCCAATAATCCAAATTCTAATTGCTACGAGTGGTATCAGTATGGCCAGTTTATGTGTAGTCCTTATTCTTGGAATTATTCAAGAGCCCCTTTGTTTAGCAATCGTATAAGATGGACACAATCAGGCCTATCAAACTATTTTTTGAGCAATGATGCTAGTTGTATTGGATGTGCAAAAAAATCTGCAGGATGTGGTCCAGTAGCAATGGCTCAAGTAATTTGGTATATGAGACCTTTCAATAACTTTCTTTGGGATCAAATGCCTACGCTTACTACAGATGCTTGTATTCCAGTAAGTTCAGGAGAATGGAGCTTAGCTAATCTTTTTCAACAAGTTGTTGTTGCAGCAGATACTTGGGTAGGCTTTTCTAATTGTGAATCTTTAACTTATCCTTGGAAAATTTCTCCAGGTTTGGTTCAGATGGGATTAAATTCAGGAGGAACCGTATCCACTTTCAATCCAAACTTGTTAGCAAATGAACTCTATCAAGGATATCCTGCTATTTTTTATGGGCATGACAATATTTTTAACGAATGGCACATCTGGGCTTCCGACGGTTTCAACAAAACCAATTATCAAGTTTTTGACTGTAATACTCTTGGATGTTATGAATGGTCGTACACTTGGTTTTTTATGAATTGGGGCTGGAATGATCCTGAGTATAGTGAATCTTATCCTTACAATACTAGTGGATCTGATGGAAGTATTAATGGGTATTATGCTTCGGGGAACTTTTCGCCGAACAAAAAGTCTTTCAATTTTCAAAATACTGGGTTAAGAATGATAACAGGAATAAGATGAAAACTTCGCTAAACATATTTCTAATCTTGCTTTTATTTTCAAGCTGTAATAAGATTAACTTTCGAACTGGATCATTTCCAGAAGTGGCTACCAACTTGAATCGGGTAAACTCCATCTATGACGAGATGAATTCTGATATCCCGATGATCAATCAAAATTTGGCTATTTTGTATTCCTCTAATTCTGCATCCAAAGGACAGCAGTTTAATATCGAAGGCAGTTTAATCATTTTTAACTGGGATCAAGAAAATGGAATCTTGTCGCAAGGTGCTATTGATGGAGTTTCTAGTGTGTTGTCAAATTTGAAATCTTGGGTAAAAAATACCGAAACTGAATCAAATGAACGAGGACCTTATTCCTTTTTCGATGATCAGAATGTCCAATTATTACTCTTTAGTCGTGACAATGTTGAAGGAATTTATTCCATCTATGCTGAACCGGAGAAAGCGAATTCTTCTCCAAAGACCCGTACGAATCAAAATTTTCAAATCTTTGAAGGGTCTGCAAGTGAGATGTATCCCAGCTTTTATGGTAAAAACTTCCTGAAAGGGGCTGATATTAACAGTCAAGGGAAGCCGGAAAAAATGCTTTTCTCCTCAGACAAAGATGGAGCTTTTGATATTTATGAACTGGGTATTCCTTCCAATGTGTCCGTCATGAATTACCTGAATGATTCGGCTCCAAAATCTCCCACAAAAATCTCGATTAATTCAAGTGACAACGACCACATGCCTTTTATCTATGGGGATATGCTGGTTTTTGCATCGGATAGACCCGGAGGTCTTGGAGGATATGATTTGTATTATGCATTCAAAATTGCTTCCGGTTGGTCAGATCCTGTGAATTTCGGACCGAGCATCAACTCAGCTCAGGATGAATACCGACCGGTAGTTTCTGATCATCCCGATTTCTCCAATCGTTTGATGATCTTCTCCTCCAACCGCCCGGGAGGCCTAGGTGGATTTGATTTGTATTATGTGGGAATACCGAAGTTTTAAAAATCATAAAACCCGACAGGTTTTCAAAACCTGTCGGGTTTTATAGAATCTGAGTTGTACTTTTTCTAGTTCAAGAATCAGTCTTGGACTTGTGCTAAGGCAGTCTTCAGACTGTGTTTAATCTGATATAAAGCATTAGCTGTCCATGCTAAAGTCTAAAGCTTGTGATGAAATGGTCCAAGTCCGAAGACTTGAACCAAGGCGAGAGCATTTTAGAAAATCCCCCTAACCCCCTTTAAAGGGGGAATTTGCCCAACTCAGCTTCAAAAGCTAACTTAATGTGGCCACATGCAGCTATACTGATACACCTATTTTAT
>JAFMBQ010000151.1 GCA_017858365.1 Algoriphagus sp.
GGAAAGTTGAGATCTAAAGCTGTTTTCAAAAAAGGAGTACCTACCCAGCCGATTGAGAAATACTATGAAGATGGAACTCTAAGACAGCGGACAAAATTAACTAGCACCAATACTGTTATTCAAGAGATAAACTTCCACCCCAATGGTGCCCTGTATTTCGAAGCGAATTATGTTTTAGGGAAAATTCAAGGTGAGGTTAAATACTTCCGTACGGATAAATCTTTGGAAGAAATCAGGAGATACGATAAAGGTCTTCTTCATGGTAAAAGGGAGTATTTCGATGAAAAAGGCGTACTTATCAATTCTGAAATCTATGAGGAAGGCGATTTAACCAATAAATAAAAACCAACACTAGAGAAGAAAGGCAAAGCTTTTTATATTTTTGCCAAAATGCTTTATTCATGACCAACGCCATCAAAGAGACTCATTTTGACTTACCCGCTCAAACGGGTTTTTACAAAGGAAAAGTAAGGGACGTATATATTTTTGAAAAAGAGTTAGTGGTCGTCGCCTCAGACAGGATTTCTGCATTTGACGTGGTGCTTCCTAAACCAATACCTTACAAGGGTCAAGTTCTAAATCAAATTGCAGCTAAATTCCTAAAGGCCACTGCGGACATTGTTCCAAATTGGGTGACGGCAACTCCTGACCCAAATGTGACAATAGGTAAGAAATGTGAGCCATTCAAAGTGGAAATGGTAATTCGTGGCTATTTAGCTGGGCATGCAGCAAGAGAATATAAGGCTGGAAAAAGAATGATTTGTGGAGTTGAAATGCCAGAAGGATTACAAGAGAATGATCCATTTCCTCAGCCAATCATCACTCCTACTACCAAAGCAGACCAAGGTCATGATGAGGATATTTCAAGATCAGATATCTTAGCCAAAGGAATCGTATCTGAAGCTGATTATCTTATCTTAGAAAAATATACGAGAGCACTTTTTCAAAGAGGACAAGAAATGGCTGCCGAGATGGGATTGATATTAGTGGACACCAAGTATGAGTTCGGGAAATATGGTAATGACATTCTGCTTATAGATGAAATCCATACGCCAGATTCCTCCCGTTATTTTTATGCTGACGGCTATGCTGAAAATCAAAAAAACGGAGTAACTCAAAAACAACTTTCAAAGGAATTTGTCAGACAATGGCTTATCGCTAACGGTTTCCAAGGAAAGGAGGGACAAACTGTTCCGGAAATGACTGATGAAATTGTAGAAAGCATTTCTGAACGCTATATTGAGCTCTTCGAAAAAATCACCGGCGAAGCATTTCAAAAAGCAGATACTTCCACCATCGAATCGAGAATTGAAAGTGCAATCCTAAATCATTTAAACTAACCTACCGACTATGAAATATACAATTGATAAAAAAGAACAGTACGTAATCTTCACTCCGATGGAGGAGAAGTTGGATTCATTATTGGCCCCAGTCCTTAAATCAGAGCTCTTAACCATCCATGCCGAAGGCTTTACTAATTTAGTATTGGATATGAGCCAAGTGAAATATGTAGATTCTTCAGGCTTAAGTGCCTTATTAGTCGGAGATCGTGAATTTGGCAGAAATGGAATATTCTTGATCTCAGGAGTTCAAGATCACGTTATGAAGCTCTTGAAAATATCGATGCTGGATAAAAAGCTGAACTTGGTTGCCAACTTGGATGAAGCGAGCGAAGCGGTTTTCATGCATGAAATCGAAGGCGGAGAAGGAGAAGAAGAGGAGGAGGAAAGTTGATTCCAGATTTTGAAATCACAGTATTAGGAAATACATCATCCATCCCAGTTCATGGGAGAAATCACACTGCCCAGATCCTTAGATTTGGGCAGGATTTTTTATTGCTTGATTGTGGAGAGGGAATGCAGATACAAGCCAGAAAATATAAGATCAAAATATCCCGAATCAAACACATTTTTATCAGTCATCTTCATGGAGATCATTACTTAGGATTGGTCGGACTTCTCTCAAGTTACCATCTTGCCAAGCGAGAAACTCCTTTAACCATCTTTGGTCCAAGGGGGCTTGACGAAATAATTACTACACACTTTCGCTGGAGTGATACGAAGATTGGGTATCAGATCAATTTTGTCCAAACAAAAACGGATGAAATGAATCTCTTACTAGACGAAAACCTATTTCAAGTTTATAGTTTCCCATTAAAGCATAGGATTCCAACCACAGGATTCTTGATCCGAGAAAAATTTGGTCTTCGAAGTCTAGTGAAGGAGAAAATAGAGAAAAAGGAATTGAGCATAGAAGGAATTAAATCCCTTCGTGCTGGGATTGATTATTATTCGCAGGAAGGAGAGATATTCAAGGTAAAAGAATACACCTACCCTCTTCCTCCCTTGCGATCTTATGCTTTTTGCTCCGATACGATTTTCGACCCCAGTCTAAAAAATCATATCGGAAGGGCAGATTTACTCTACCATGAATCCACATTTATGGAACAAGACCGCGAGCGTGCAGGATTAACATTTCATAGTACAGCCAAGCAAGCGGGAGAAATCGCAAAACTTTGTGGGGCTAAAAAGCTTTTATTAGGACATTTTTCCTCTAGGTATGCCAAACTGGAAGGACTATTAGCTGAAGCACAGTCTGAATTTCCTGAAAGCGAATTGAGTGAAGAAGGCCAAACCTATGTGATATGAATTCAAGCGAAAATTCAAGAAAGAGCAATCTATTTATCATTCTTTGCAGCATCTTTTTGACTAATGCGGTCCTAGCAGAGATTATTGGTGTTAAGATTTTTTCGGCAGAAAAAACTTTGGGATTGAATCCCGTCAATTGGAATTTCTTTGATACTTATATCCTGGATTTTAATTTGACTGCTGGCGCTGTGATTTGGCCAGTAGTATTCATTACCACTGATATTATCAATGAGTATTTTGGCAAAAAGGGCGTTCGTAAAATCAGTTTTTTAACAGCTGGATTGGTTGCCTATGCTTTTTTGGTGATCAGTTTTGTGACATGGTTGACACCTGCTGATTTCTGGCTAGACGTCAATGCCACAACGCCGACAGGCGAAAGCTTTAACATTAGCTATGCTTTCAATACCATCTTTCGGCAAGGCCTAGGAATTATCCTTGGCTCCTTAACCGCATTCTTATTGGGACAACTCATCGATGTGTACGTCTTTCAAAAGCTTCGTGCAATCACAGGAGAAAAGAAAATCTGGCTTAGAGCTACAGGATCAACTTTTGTCTCCCAGTTTATTGACTCATTTGTTGTGTTAGGGATTGCCTTTTACATTTTTGGAAATTGGAGTCTAAGCCAAGTTCTCGCAGTTGGGATTATTAATTATTTATACAAATTCACGGTTGCTCTTGCTTTAACTCCGCTTCTATATGTAGCACATGGAATGATAGATCGCTATCTAGGAAAAAATCTTTCAGAGCAAATGATGGAAGAAGCGAGTGAGGATAAATCGTTTATTTAATCAAACTCTCAAAGATTTTAAAAATAGTTTTGAAATTCTTTAAGAAGAATTAATGGCTTATCCCCCATATTTAGGCCTATAACCAAATATTTTTTGCTCAAACCTCTATAAAAATGAAGATTATTCTAAAATATTTGACCTTAGCTTGCGTAGCAATATAATTAGTCTTACTTTTGCACCGTCAATAAGACATAGAACAATTTTTCATGCCGTGAATTCCTTACTGTCGCTTGTCGGGATATTTATTAGGACCGAATGGCAGGGAAAGTAAGGAAACATCATGGATCAAACACTCAAGTTCTCCGACTTGGGAATTTCTGACGAAATTCTTAGGTCTGTGGAAGAGATGGGCTATACCCAACCTTCCGAAATTCAATCTCAAGCTATACCTTTCGTCCTTCAGGGAAGAGATGTCATTGGACAGGCTCAAACTGGGACAGGAAAAACTGCCGCATTTGCAATCCCAATCATCGATCTAGTCGATCCGGATTTGAATCAGCCTCAAGCAATCATTCTTTGCCCTACTCGTGAACTTGCAGTTCAAGTAGAAGGTGAGATTCAGAAGCTTGCTAAATTCCACCGAAGAATCAACTCTGTTGCGATCTATGGTGGAGAATCTATCGACCGTCAAATCAGGGTACTTCGAAGAGGTGTTCAGATTGTTGTTGGTACTCCAGGACGTGTACAAGATCACATCAACCGCGGAACCCTTAAGTTAGAAGGCGCTGGTATCATCGTTCTTGATGAGGCAGATGAGATGCTAGACATGGGCTTTAGAGATGACATCGAAGCAATTCTTCAGGAAATGCCTGCAAAAAGACAAACCGTCTTTTTCTCTGCCACCATGGCAAAGCCAATCATGGATTTGACACGTAAGTATCAAACCAATCCTGAAATTATAAAGGTTGCCAAAAAAGAGTTGACCGTTGATTCCGTATCACAAGTTTATTATGAGGTGAAAAACAACCTTAAAATGGATTTGATGGCACGTTTGATGACTGTTAATAAATATGCATTAAGCGTAGTCTTCTGTAATACCAAGCGGATGACGGATGAAGTGACTGAGACTTTAGGCTCTAAAGGAATTCTTGCTGAAGCACTACACGGTGATCTTTCTCAAGCTCAACGAGACAAAGTAATGGGCAAATTCAGAAAAGGACATTGTACTGTTCTTGTTGCAACTGACGTCGCAGCAAGAGGAATTGATGTAGATAATGTTGAAGCGGTTTTCAACTTCGATCTACCATTGGATGAGGAGTATTATGTACACCGAATCGGTAGAACTGGACGTGCTGGCAAATCGGGAACAGCGATCAATTTTGTCTCTGGAAGAAGAGATGCTATGAAAGTGAAAGATCTCGAAAGATATACTAAAGCAACAATCAATAAAATGTCTCCTCCATCGGTGGCAGACTTAATTGAGTTGAAAAAAGCACAACTTGTAAAAGATGTAGTTGCTCAAGTGGAAAAGCCAGGAGACAATCAAATCTTCGAAGCTACTATCGGCCAAATGCTTGCTGATGGAATGACGCTAGACCAAATATCAATGGGCCTAATCAAATTAGTGATGGGTGATGTTGTAAAAGAGCTCAGCGAACAAAACTTCAGCATCGATTCAACTGGCGGAGATCGCAGAAGAGAAGGTGGACGTGATAGCAGAGATGGCGGTAGAGATCGTGAGCGTGGCGGAAGATTTGACCGCAATGAGCGATTCTCTCCTCGTGGTGAGCGTGGAGATCGTAGCGAAAGAGCTCCAAGAAGAGAATTTGGGAGTAGAGATAGCGGAAGTAGAGATGGCGGAAGCAGAGACGGAGCAGCTAGACCGGAGCGTGAGCGTGAAGCAAATATGACTCGTCTATTCTTAAACCTTGGTAAAAAAGACAGAATTCGTCCAAATGATATCGTTGGAGCCATTGCTGGTGAGACTGGTATCTCAGGAAAAAATATCGGTGGCATTGATATCTATGACAACTTCTCTTTTGTAGATGTACCTACAAGAGACGCTGAGCAGGTTATCAACGGAATGAAAAACAATACCATCAAAGGTAAAAGTGTAAGCATGGAAATTTCCAAAGGGTAATTTTCTAACCTTACTGTTTACAAAAGCACATTTCTTCAGGAAATGTGCTTTTTTTGTTTCACACAACAGAATAGTCTATGCAGTTATTTTTCCAAGAAAATTGTAGTCCTCCTGAAATTAGGTTTGATTCAGAAGAGTCAAAACACTTGACTAGAGTGCTTCGAAAAAAGAATGGAGACCAAGTAGCTGTTACTAATGGACAAGGTGATTTATTTGACTGCGTAATTATAGATTCCAATCCAAAAGGCGCTAGGCTTTCCGTACAAAAAACGACAAAAATACCAGAAGATGATTTCTATATCCATTTGGCAATAGCTCCCACCAAAAGTCCTGATCGGATGGAATGGATGATCGAAAAAATAACTGAAATCGGCTTTCATGAATTATCACTGATCGAAACCTCCAATTCAGAACGGTCGTTTTTAAAAACAGATAGACTTCAGAAAAAAATTATTTCGGCCTGCAAACAGAGTCTAAAATATCGAATTCCAAAACTGAATCCGATCCGTCCCCTACCCGATTTCATAAATCAAAGTGCTTCATCAGAAGCTACACGATTTATAGCCTATGTTGATGAAAATCACACCAATCATTTACTTGATGTCGCAAAATCAAAGGGCAAATACCTCATCCTGATAGGCCCCGAAGGCGATTTCTCTCCGGAGGAAATTCAGCTGGCAATCAAAGAAGAATTTATTCCAGTTTCATTGGGAAGGAGTCGGCTTCGAACAGAAACTGCAGGTCTGGTCGCTGTAGATATGCTTCAGGTAATAAATCGCTAAAATTTTCGGTTTATAGTCAACTGAATCTTAACAAAGTATTGCATTTTCATTAATTTAGAGCTTAAGTCAATTTTTACCGTGCCATACAAAGAACGAGAAATAGAAAAAAAGTATTATTCCATCGGGGAAGTAGCTCAGATGTTTAAAGTTGCACCATCTCTAATTCGATATTGGGAGGGTGAATTTGATATTATTAATCCTAAAAAAGACCGAAAAGGAAATCGGAGATACACAAAGCCTGACATTCAAAAGATTAAATATATCTATCACCTAGTTAAAGAAAAGGGCTATACCCTTCAAGGTGCTCAGGAGGTGATCAAGTCTGGAAAAGAAGCTGGAATCGATAAAGTAGAAGCAGTACAAAAATTGCAGGAAATAAAAGACTTTTTAATCTCGATCCGTGACCAATACAACTCAAAATCTGAGTCTTGAGGAATTACGCTATTTTATTGCGCTTTCATTAGCCTCTAAAATTGGCCCTAGTATTTTCAAAGCCATCATTGCTTATGCTGGGTCCGCGCAAAACTTTTTCACACTCCCAAAAGGAAAAGTCTTAAAAACACCAAAAGTAGGCTCTAAACTACTGGAGCTGAGAAATCAGGAACAAGAGCTACTCCGAAAAGCTGACGAACTAATTCAAACCTGTGAGAAATCTGGTTATAGAATTTTCACCCCCTTAGACGCAGATTTCCCAAGTAGACTGAAGGTTCAAGAAGATAGCCCAGTTCTATTTTTCGCCAAGGGTTCCGGAAGTCTAAATTTCGAACGGTCGGTGGGAATAGTCGGGACACGAAGTGCTACCCAATACGGTAAAACTGCCACTCGAAAAATCATCGAGGACTTGGCCATTTATCAACCGGCTATTGTTTCTGGATTGGCTTATGGAATTGACATCGAAGCACATCGAGCAGCATTGGCCGTGGGGTTGCCAACAATCGCAGTTATGGGATCTCCGATCAATCAAATATATCCTGCAGTGCACCGCAAGACTGCTGAATCCATTTTAGAGTCTGGCTTAGTCATGAGTGAATATGCTCCAGGCTCCAAAATGAGTCCGGGGAATTTTCCAGCCAGAAATCGAATCATTGCGAGTCTCTCCGATGCATTGATTGTAGTCGAAGCCGCTGAAAAAGGCGGAGCTTTGATCACTGCTGAAATCGCCTATAGCTATGACAAGGACGTCTTTGCAGTTCCTGGAAACCTCCAGTCTCCTTTTAGCGAAGGCTGTAACCAGTTGATTAAAAAGATGAAAGCGAATATTTATACAGGTCCTGGAGATATTGCTGAGGCACTTTACTGGGTTAAGCCAGGTGAACCGGCCATTAAAAGTCCTAAGTTAGATTTAAGTAAGTACGAAGGCGAGGAAGCAATAATATTAAAACATTTGACAGAAAAAGGGGAATCAGAAATCGACTTGATTTCATACTCAACAGGAATTCCACTTGGACTTCTTTCCTCCAAGCTCTTATCCTTAGAGTTTGAAGGCATCCTTAAATCACTTCCTGGTAAAAAGTATAAGCTTTTAGGGTAAAAGGTTTCCTGTAGCTTTTTACATAGCACATACCATATGATTTGATAAATTCTTCACACCAGAGATTTTCTCAAAACCCAAAGCCGAGTTTTTTCATACTACTATTATTCAGTAAATTATAAAAAAATATTGCTAACAATGGCAAACTATACTCTTCAAATAAACGAAAACACTTACGAAGTAAACGTCGAAAAAGGCACCTCACTTCTATGGGTGATTCGTGAGCATTTAGGATTTACAGGTACCAAATATGGTTGCGGGATCGCACAGTGTGGAGCCTGCACTATTCATGTAGACAATGAACCATTGCGAGCTTGTGTCTTACAGGTGGAGAATTTCTCAAGTGGTCAAAAGATAAAAACCATCGAAGGTCTTTCTGAAAATGGCGACCATCCCTTACAAAAGGCTTGGATTGAGGCTCAAGCACCTCAATGTGGCTATTGCCAATCCGGCCAAATTATGCAGGCAGCTGCATTATTGGAAGAGAATCCCAATCCAAGTCGAGCAGAGATTAAAGCTAAGATGAATGGAATCTTATGCCGCTGCGGCACCTATCTCCGGATAATAAAGGCAATCGAGATCGCTGCTTCAAATCAATCAACTACTAAAGACTAAGAAAATGAGCGAATCAAAATCAAGTTTTAGTCGGAGAGATTTTTTGAAGTCTTCTGGAGGTGTGGCCCTTTTTGTTGGAGTTTCTGGAATTTTACCTCAACTCATTTCTTGCTCTAGTCCTGAAAAAATCAAGGAGATTTTAAAAAAGCATTCAGTTACAGCTTGGCTAAAGCTCGATGAAAATGGGTCCATAACTATTTTCAATCCAGCGTCAGAAATGGGACAAGGCTCAATGACTTCTTTGCCGCTACTTTTTGCCGAAGAAATGGATGCCGATTGGGAAAAGGTGACAGCTGAGTTTTCGCCTCAAGAAACCGAAATATATGGATCACCCGGCTGGTCTCCTGGCACCAAATTGATGTTCACAGTGGGAAGTCGAACCACAAATAGTTATTACATGACTATGCGTCAAGCAGGAGCTCAGGCGAGGCATGTTCTATTATCAAGTGTTGGTAAAAAATGGAATGTTCCGATTTCAGAGCTTTCTACTTCAAAAAGTACCGTGATTCATGAGAAAAGTGGCAAGCTAATCGGATATGGCGAAATAGTTTCATTCTTAGAAATACCTGAAAGCATTCCGAGTTTTTTAGAAGATCAGCTTAAAAAGACTCAAGATTTTCAACTAGTAGGAAAAAATATAGCACGAATAGATATCCCAGATAAAGTCAATGGAACGGCGAAGTTCTCAATCGATATCCGCTTACCCGAAATGGTCTATGGAGTAATCGAACGAGGAAATCTCCATGGCTCCAAACCAAGCTTGCTCAATGAATCTGAGGTCATGGCTTCGCCAGGAGTTTTAAAAATAATCTCACTCGACTATGGAATTGGGATCGTGGCAAGTACTCTTGAGGATGCCCTTGTGGCAAAAAGAATTCTTGCCATTGAG
>JAFMBQ010000152.1 GCA_017858365.1 Algoriphagus sp.
GACTTTTGGATTTCCAATTCGGTAGGCATCCGCAATTTCACATCTGGATCATCAAAAAAGTTTTTTGCATCTAAATCCACTTCTTCCACAGTTCTCCAAGCATTTATATCTTCCATGCTAGGTTTTTCCTCGATTCGCAACTTAAATCCCTCGAGTTGGGAAGTCTCTTCATTCACTAACTGAAAGGGCGTGAACTTCCCATCAGGTTTTACTCCATAGGTCACTCGGGCGATAGCTCCATTTTGGAATCTGAGTTTTATCGTCGAACTCAAGGTTTTATTGATTCCCTGAGTCAGCGTATCCGCTTCTAATGCAAAATAAAGCGACTCTCCATTGCCGTCTATATCAAGCCGATCAATCTGCCCACCTTTGAAATAACCGTTAATGATCCGGCCCTTCATTTGATTATAATTAAACAAGGTGTCACTCGTAATTACAAAGCCATTATCCTTCAAATAAACTCGATCCAATTCTTCATTCGCAATGTAAAAAATCATGGAATCCGCTGAGATTTGACTTTTACTATTCCACATTACAGGATCTTGAAACATTTGTATGGAAGAATCTGAATAGTTATAAACCAAAGAATCTGCCACTCCAGAGACATCCTTATTCAAGATTTTGATGGCTCGAAAAGCCAATAGAAATTTCACCGAATCCAATTCATTGTCCTGGGAAATCAGGGAATCGGCAGTCATGTAAAGTGTGTCTTTCTCAAAATACCTTCTAACCAAAGCATTGCCATGGACTAAGCTGTATTTCCGGTCTTCCCAATATTCCCCGACATCACCAAAAACCTCAACTTGACGCTCCTTATTAAACACACTTACTTGATCTTCGCCTTTATAATAAGCCGCTGATTCATCATAGAAAAGCTGTTTCCCCTTGATTCTGCTAGTCTCTGTCTCGACGATCCCATCGAAAAAACGGAACTGTTTTGATTGGGTATTATAAAAACTACCATTTTGAGCATCAAGCTTGTTCCCATCCTTTGAAACCAAATTTGTCAGTCCTTTAGTTTCAGCTGTCTTCGGAACTGTGAGATAAACCAAGTAGCTAGTCTTCATCGTATAGTCTGGATTGACCAAGACTACCTCATCCTGAAAAGTGATTCGTTCCAAATTCACCTCGTACCTGCCTCGCTCACTAGTAAGTACATTTACCGAATCGACTACTTTGCCAGTGTTGTAGTAATAAGCAATATTCCCTAATCGATCGTAATCGAGGTATTCAGTATATAGTGTAGTGGATCCGTTTGAGAAAACTACCCGGTTTCTCAATTTTGCCATTTTTGTATTTCCATCATACTCAGCATAGGCACTTCGCGTCTTCACAGGATCTTCGGTGTCTTCAATCCGTACATTCCCAAAAAGCCTAGCTCGATTTTCTTCCCTAAAAAAATGTGCTGAATCACAGTAAATCAGTGAATTTTGGTTTTTCATCTGAACAGCGCCGATGAGTCTTTCAAAACCGTTTGCGCCTTGAAGTACTTCAGCCTGCATGATTTCCAAAGTCGAGGAACCCTGGCTATATGCTATTTGAACAGAAGCAAATAGGCCGGTGAAAAACAGAAGGGTAAATAGAAGCTTTCGAGTCATGTTGCAGTGAATGTGGGCAAAATTAGCAGAAAATGATATTTTTGATCAATGGTAAACGCTTTTATCCAGCATATCGCGAGTAAATCTTTGTTAAACCCTTCCAAAACCTACTTGCTCGCCTGTAGTGGGGGATTAGACAGTATTTGTCTGGGAGAGCTTATTTCTTTAGCTTCTATTCCTTTTGAAGTAGCTCATATGAACTTTCAGCTACGTGGCAAGGAGAGTGATGAAGATGAAGCATTTGTTCTTCAATGGGCAGAATCAAAACAAGTTCCTATCCATACTAAACATACAGATGCTCGATCTTATGCTGCAGAATTTGGGATTTCAACACAAATGGCTGCACGCGAGCTTCGGTATCGATGGTTTGAAGAGATACGATCAACTCGAAATTTGGAAGGAATTCTTTTAGCACATCAGGAAGATGACCAGATCGAGACTATTTTCCTCAATCTTCTCCGTGGCACGGGTATCGAAGGACTTTATGGAATGGCTGATCGAAGAGGAAAATTGATTCGTCCACTTTTGCCTTTTTCAAGAAAAAATCTAGCGGATTTTGCTCAGGGGAATAATTTGAAATGGAGAGAAGATAGTAGCAATGCCAAGCTTGACTACAAAAGAAATAAACTTAGACACCAAGTTCTCCCTGCAGTTTATGATTTTGCACCAGATGCTAAATCCAATTTACAAACCAGTCTCGGCAGGCTGACCGATACTGGAAAGGCTTATACGAGCCTCGTAGCCCAATGGCTTTCGGCCCAAGTTCTCGATGAAGATGGAATTCAATCCATTTCGATTCAAGCTTTGATGCAAATGCAAGGGACGGTGAGTATCGTTTATTTTTGGCTCAGATCTTATGGCTTTAATTCGAACCAAGCTCAGGACATTTATGAAGCCATGCTCTCCCGCGAAGCGGGAAAGCTGTTTGATTCCATAACATATAGTGTCAATGTAGACCGAGAAAAAATCTTCCTGGCTCCAGTTTTTGAGAAATTTGACTCAATCCAACTCTCGGAGCAAGACATCCAGTTCTCTTTACCTGAAGGCAACTTTGACATCGTAAAAATAGATAGCCCGGTTCCACTAGATCAGAAGAAAGAAAATGCCATGCTTGACCTCGAGCAACTTAACTTCCCATTGACTATCCGAACTTGGGAGCTCGGTGATCGATTTACACCACTGGGAATGAAAAGCACCAAGAAAATCTCTGACTTTTTAATAGATTTGAAAGTCCCTTTGTTGAAAAAGCAAGCGGTCAAAGTTCTAGTATCCGATCAAAATATTGCATGGGTGATTGGTTACCGAATAGCGGATTGGGCGAAGACCAGCGCTGCCACACGGAAAGTACTTTACCTCAAAAAAAACTAATTATATGTTGAATCCATTCTCAAAAACCTACTCCGAAAAAGACCAACAAATGTTTGATTTTTTGGCATTGACCAAGTTTTTCGAGCGTTTGAGAAATAAGGAAATGGCTAGATTCCTTCCAGCCATGCACCAGAGGAAGTATGTGAGAGACGAAGTGGTTTTTTTTAGTAAGGATCCAAGTCAGGCACTTTACCTCGTGAAAAAAGGGGATGTCTGCCTGACTATCGACATCAAAGACAATTTTGAGACCATCCTCGAAATCAAAAAAGGCGAAGCATTTGGAGAAAATTCATTGTTGGAAAATGCCAAAAGAACCTACACTGCGATTATTACTTCTGAGGAGGCAGAGTTGATCGTCATTCCTCACTTTGCTATTCAGGAAGTTTTTGAAAGTAATCCGAAAATCAAAGCCAAAATGATGACCTCCCTTTCGGAATATTATAATGAGAACAATCAACGGCTTTTTAGATCCTATCGAGAGTCATTTGGATTTTTCAGCCTTCGTCAAATGTTTGAATAAACCGATCAAATCCTCCAGGTTTCTTTTAGATAATTTAAGGAGCACTTTACCAAAGAATTCTTGCTGTAGTTTCTATTCCTAGGCATTGTTTAATAACTTAGCCACGCTTTTTAGCACGAAATATTCAATTAAAATTAGATACAAATATGAGCAAAGTAACCGTAGTAGGAGCTGGCAACGTGGGCGCAACCTGTGCCGATGTCTTGGCTTATCGTGAAATCGCCGAGGAAATTGTCCTTATCGACATCAAAGAGGGAATCGCCGAGGGCAAAGCTCTGGATATTTTCCAGAAAGCTCCAATCAATCAATATGACAGCAGGACTGTCGGCAGCACAAATGATTACTCCAAAACAGCTAATTCGGATGTAGTTGTAATCACTTCAGGCCTTCCAAGAAAGCCGGGAATGACTCGTGACGACTTGATCGAGACCAATGCAGGCATCGTGAAATCCGTAACCGAAAACGTAGTAAAACATTCTCCAAACGCGATCATTATTGTCGTATCCAATCCCCTTGATGTAATGACCTATCAAGCTCATCTTACTTCTGGATTTGATAGAAATAAGGTGATCGGTATGGCTGGCATCCTAGATACTGCACGATACAGAGCATTTTTAGCTGAAGAATTAAATATATCACCAAAAGAAATCCAAGCTATCCTAATGGGTGGACATGGAGACACTATGGTGCCTCTTCCTAGATATACGACTGTAGCAGGTATTCCAGTTACTGAATTGGTATCTAAGGAAAAATTGGATGCGATCATTGAGCGAACCAAATTTGGTGGTGGTGAATTAGTTAAATTGATGGGAACATCGGCTTGGTATGCACCAGGATCTGCTGCTGCACAAATGGTTGAAGCTATTCTTAAAAATCAGCGTCGTGTATTCCCTGTTTGTATCAAACTTGACGGAGAATACGGAATCGATGACTGCTACCTTGGAGTTCCTGTTATTTTGGGTAAAAACGGGGTTGAGAAAGTACTAGAACTAGATCTAAACGCTGAAGAAAGAGCCCTTTTGGAGACTTCTAGAGGACATGTCAAAGAAGTAATGAGCGTACTTGACAAACTTGGTAAGTAAGTTTCAATTTTATAAAATCAGACCTTTGATGTATTCCCTGTCTTTACAGGGGCATCTTAGGTCTGATTTTTGTATTTTATCAAAACCTGAATTATTATTCTTCTGTGAAAATCTGGAAAAGCTTAGTCATTTTTATTGTTTTTATTCTTGCAGCTGCATCCGGCTACTGGCTTTACAAGAATTACTTTTCCAGTAAAAAACTTTCAAACCTTGAGCTGATTAGTGACAATGCAGTTTTCGTGTTTGAAACCAAACAAGTAGGAAATACTTGGAATACACTTACCCAAGATCCGGTATGGGAAATTTTGAAAGCCTTTCCCGCTTTTGAAAAATTAAATGGCCAGCTATCCGAACTGGATAGTTTGATGGATGGAGCAGGAGATAATTTAGCCGCCTTTTCAGGAAAAGAAACCACGATTAGTTTACATCCTACAGGATCAGAAACTTTCGAATTATTAATCACTACAGACCTCTCTGAAGAGCGTCTCCCCGAGGTGTTGGGTGAAATCAAGAAGCGTATTCCAATTGGTTCCAAATTCCAAACTCGAAACTATTCTGACATAGCGGTCTATGAATACTTCGACCCTACTAATAATCGACAATGGAGCATCGCGGCAGTAGGAAGTCTCACCGTAGTTTCTGCTTCCTCTTTCTTGATCGAAGAGGCTATTCGCTTTTATTCCAATGGGAATATTGGAAGCTTCTATGGATTAGCACCTTCATTTTCCCTAGGCGAATCTTCTATGGGAAAGTTATTACTTTCCGGTAAGGGCATCGCCACTTTGCTGAAAGGCATCACTGCTAATCGAGAGTCTAGTTTCATTAGTACACTCGAAATGATTCAAGGTGCTGTTGCTTTAGAATTAACTTTGAAAGAGGAAGAAATCCAATTTAGCGGCCCTGTTTTTTATGGAGAACCAGTCAAATTCACACCCTCAATCCAAGCAAATCTAGCCGCCATTTTAGGCCTGATCCCCAATGAAACTCGGGACGTGACTCAAATCAATCTGGGGAATATTTTTGAAACGCAGAAATTGGTTAATCGAGCATTTACTGGTAGATCAACGCTGAGCGGCGAGATCCAACGTAAATTGGTAGACAGAGGTGTTTTTGATTCATTTACCGGAGAGATTTACCTCTTAGAATTGACTGACTTGGGTATCGGGTTGCCTAATAAAGTCTTACTTGCTCGGACAACCAATGCGGAAAATCCGTTGTCTCTGTTTTCTGATTTCATCACAGATAAACCTGAGAGCTCTAAGGACTTTTACCAAGACAAAGAGATCATCTACATTTCTGAAGAAGAATTTCCTGCCCACCTTTTTGAAGGGAAGTTTCAAGGATTTCTCAAAACTTTCATCACCCAGCATGAGGATATTCTGATCTTTACCAATTCTCAACAAGCGATGAAAAGCACTTTGGATGCGATCCGAAAGGGCGAGACATGGGGGCTTTCTTCCAATCCACTTGAAATTTCCGAATTCATTCTGCCAACAGCAGGTTTTGGGAAACTGATAAGTATAAATGCGCTATGGGATTATTGGACGAAGCAAACAAATCCATCTTGGAGCTCTTTTCTTCAGAAGCATGCTGCAGCCTTTAGGTCATTCGGCTTTATTGATTTTCGAATCAATCAGATTCAAGGGGAAGCAATAGCAACGCTCAGCCTGAAATACGATGGCGGGAGTAGGCCAGAAGTCAAAACTACAGAAGCAATCAGCCTCCAACCTAGTAATTCTACTGCTTTTGAAAATCCGCTGAGCTACGGCCCAAAAGTAATCACCAACTATCAGGATAACACCGAGGATATCGTGATCCAAGATGAGCAGCATGTGCTCCATCTGATCAATGCTGCCGGTGAGGAAGTCTATTCGGTTCAATTATCAGGACCGGTAATCTCAGACGCCTTTATGATCGATTTTTACAAAAATGGGAAGCTTCAATTGCTAATCGCTACTTCAGAAAAAATCTACGGAATAGATCGATTAGGAGCTTCTCTCCCAGAATATCCACTCTCGATTAAAGGCGCCCAATTCACTCATTTGAATTTGGTGGATTATAGTAATGCCAAAGACTATCGATATTTCCTTGCTACTAACTCTGGAGACTTATACCTCTTGGATAAAAATGGAAATATCCTAGAAGGCTGGGATCCAAATTCTTTAAAATCTAAAGTCGTCGGAGCCCCATCATTTTACAGAGTTCCGGGAAAAGGAGACACGATGGTTGCCTTTACCGAAAATGGCGAACTTTATTTGTTCAACAGAAGAGGAGAACTTCAAACCAAATCAGGGATCCCCATTGGTGAGGGATTTAAGCAAAAACTGCATTTCACTAACGATTCAAAATCTGGAATGAACCAGCTTGTTGGAGTTTCCTCCAATGGCGAGATCTTGCGAATCAATTTCAATGGAGAAGTGATTTACAGAAATCAATTGGTCAGAAATGATCGAGACAATGAATTCCTTATAATCCCAAGTCAAGACGAGTCAGATTATCTATTTATCTCGCGACAGTTTACCCAAGTGGCTGTGCTGGATGCTTCTGAGTCTGTACTCTTCGAAACCCGTGCATCAGCAGAGGGATTAATTTATCAATATTTCAATTTTGGATCAAACAGAAAGATTCTTGCAATTACTGATCTGATCCAAAATTTCTGCTACCTCTATGATTTTCAGGGAAATCTTTTGACCACGATGCCCCTGGAAAGCTCAGGACCGATACAGATTACCCACCAATCCTCAAAAGGTCAATACCTGATTCGAACAATCAATGGTAAGAAGTTGACCGAATACCTTCTAGCGGACTAAGCTGCTCACCTTTGGCATAGCTTTTTGAATCCCTAACTTGCGAAAAAATCAATCCCTATGCTTAAGCAGTACTCTTTTCTATTTTTTCTTATTCTACTTCTAAGTGTTGATTCATTTGGCCAGCTAATTACAGACCACCAACAGCTCGATAATGACGGCGCTACTGCGAACCTCAGCTCTCCTTACCATACCACCTTGACATTTTTCTACAACTTGGAGGAGGATCACTATTTCCCCGAAAAGGCAGCCCGTACGCTAGACAGAAAAAATCTAGGGGATGTTAACACCAAGACACTTGCGGTACAGTTGAAGCAAATCTTTGAAGGCAAAGGGGTGATTATCAGGACAAGTTCAATCCCAAACGAAGCCAATTATACAGATTCTACTACTTCGGGTGAGCATATTTTCTACTTTGACAAAAAAATACTTCCCGGCATTTTCTTAGAGAAAAATGGTAAAGACTGGAAGTTTTCTTCTTTTTCAGTCGGTCAGATTGAAGAACTTCATGCTGAAACCTATCCATACGGTACAGCAAAATTGCTGAATATCTTACCAAAAATCGGGACTCAAGAATACCTTGGGTTACAACTTTGGCAGTTAGTCGGGATTTTTATTCTGATCCTTTTGGTCTTTTTGGCGCATTGGGTTTTCACTATGATTGTGGATAATATCCTGCTCTATTCATTTAAACGGTTTGGTTACGGACGATTGGGGGAAAACTACCTACTGCCAGTCGCTCGGGTGACCAGTTTTTACCTTCTTATTCTTTTACTGTCAATTTTCATCCGAGTGCTCCAGCTCCCAGCGGAGATTTGGACATGGGTATTGGTGATTTTCAGGACGCTAAAGCCATTCTTGATCACCTTGATTTTTTACAAATTGGTCAATGTCCTCGCAGCTTATTTTGCTCGCTTAGCGACCAAAACAGAGTCTACGCTCGATGATCAACTTGTTCCTTTGATTCGTAAAACACTTAAAGCTTTTGTCATCATCATCGGTACACTTTTTATTCTTCGGGATGGACTGAATCTGGACATCATTCCTTTCCTGACAGGTCTTTCGATTGGTGGTGTTGCAATTGCTTTGGCAGCGCAAGACACGATCAAAAATTTCTTTGGTTCGGTGATGATCTTTATTGACAAACCTTTTCAGGTAGGCGATTGGATCACCTCTGGTGACATTGACGGCACAGTAGAGGAGGTTGGCTTTCGCTCCACACGAGTTCGGACTTTTAGAAACTCGTTGATGTATGTGCCAAACGGAAAAATTGCAGATGCAACCTTGGATAATCATGGCCTTCGTCAATACCGAAGATTTTTCACCACATTAACCGTGACCTATGATACTCCACCAGTTTTAATCGAGGCATTTGTCAATGGCCTTCGGGAAATAGTATTAGCGCACCCACATACTCGAAAGGATATGTATCACATCTATTTCAACAATCTTTCCTCCTACAGTCAGGATATTATGTTCTATATCTTTTTTGAAGTGCCTACTTGGGGCGAGGAGTTAGCTTGTCGGCATGAGGTTTTGGTGCAGACGGTAAAATTAGCCAATTCACTGGGGGTTCGTTTCGCATTTCCTACACAAACCCTTCATATGGAATCTTTCCCGGAAAAGAAAGGCTTGGTACCGGATTATGACTCAGATCCAGCTTTTTATCAAAATAAGCTTGGTGAGTTTATGAACACCACTTTAAATAAAAAGCCTTAATCTTCGCCGGTAGTCAGATTAAGGAAAGAGATAAATTCTGGTCGGATTCAAAGCCCATCCTCTTTTTCCTTTGACAAGGAGAATAGCAGGAAATACAAACCCCAGCTATTCTGTTTATTGAAAAACACCTTTTCAAAAAATAATCTAGTAAAGTAAATTTTCCTGACAATTACCTCCATCGCACTTGGCAGCTTCAAGAGATTAACCCTATTTTGAAGTCTCAAATCC
>JAFMBQ010000153.1 GCA_017858365.1 Algoriphagus sp.
AGATTAGTCGGAAGATAATCCATGAAGTTCTGATATTCATTCTGAGTCAATCCATCCGCATGACCGTAATCTTTCGCAAAGTTTAGTCCGATTTTCTTTGGATTTTTCTCGGAAATCAGCTTCATCAAAGCATCCCATTGATCAGGTTGTGCTTCTGGATCCCAAGCTCTTTTAAAAGCCTTACCCACGTCGTAGCGCGCTACGGCATAAGTGTCAACAGCGGCATTAGGAGCGGACTGGTACATCACCAAAATCGTTCTCCGGCGTGCTGCCATCCAAGTTGCTGGCAAAAGTGTTTTGATCACCGGGTCCTCATTATATTCCCTTGACATCACTACCCACATGTCAATTCCTGTCTCAGTCATCAGTTGAGGAAGTAAGTTGGTAATTCTGTCATCCAGCCAAGTATCAATTACCTCGGCTTGAGCGCGCTGAGTTAGAACTGCCAGATCTTGCGCTTGGCTTAGTATAGAAGTGAAAAGAAAGGCAAAAAGAAGGAGTGATTTTTTCATTTTAAGAGGATAATTTTTACGGAATATAGAGGCATAAAGAAGAAAAGTAAAGCAGAATTATAGTTATGGTAGCTTGTTTAAAGTTTTTAAACTTTTGCTATAGGCTTTTTACTAAGCATGTTGAACCTAAAGAAAAGTACAACCGCAGTAATACTTAATCCGATCAGCAATCCATACCAGATTCCCTCAGCGCCCATTTCCAGTTCAAAAGCAAGAAAATAACCCAACGGAAGCCCTAATACCCAATAAGCGATCAATGTGATAATGGTAGGAAACTTAACATCTTCCATACCTCGCAAGACTCCAAGCCCAACCACTTGCACCCCATCTGAAAGCTGAAATAATCCAGCAATTACCAGCAGTGAAGCTGAAATCTGAATCACTTCCATATCATCTATATAAAAAGTAGGGAGCGTATATCTGAAGACTACAAGAACCACAGCGCAGGTAAACATAAACACCAAAACCATCCCAAAGACTACCATTCCCGCTTCTCTCATCCCTTTCTGATTTCCTTTACCAATTTGATTGCTTATGCGAATCATTCCTGCAGTACTTAAGCCAGCGGCCATCATATAACTAATAGAAGCAAGGTTTAATGCGATCTGATGTCCTGCAAGGGCATTCACGCCAATCCAACCCATCATTATTGCCGCCGCACTAAATGCACTTACTTCAAAAATATATTGAAATCCAGTTGGAAGTCCAATTTTCAAAATTCGATTGATCATAAAAAAACGAAGTTTTTTTATCCCCAATTGTAAATCAAACTGACGGTAACGTTTGGAACGAATCACGTACCAACCCATCATAATGGGCATCAAAACCCTCGAAATCAAGGTTGCTATACCCGCTCCATTCAGCCCAAGCTCTGGTGCTCCCAACTTACCGTAGATCAAAACCCAATTCAAAAAGACGTTGACCAAGTTGCAGAAAACGGTTACATACATTGCTTGCTTGGTCTGAGACAAACCTTCAGCAAACTGCTTAAAAGTTTGAAAAATCATAAACGGAAGCATGGAAGCAGTAATAATCAACAAATACGGAATCGTAATTTGAACCACTTCCTCAGGCTGATCCAAGAAATTAAGGCCTTGGGAAAGCATCAGGATAATCAATATTAAAAGGATTGCTGTAATTATATTGATCCACAGACCGTGTTGAAACAAGGAGGAAATCCGCTTCATTTTACCCTTTCCTTCTGCTATGGATACCAAAGGCGTAATACCCATAGAAATGCCCATTCCGAACATCAGCAAGACGAAAAAGATACTATTAGCTAATGAGGCAGCAGCGAGTTCGACAGCTCCAAGTCTACCTACCATCATGCTATCCGCTACCCCGACAGAAACTTGTCCTAATTGACTAAGCACCACCGGTAAGGCTAGCCTAAAAGTAATTTTAAAATGATCCTTAATCGTCATCTAATATCCCAGCACTCGTGCTGCTTTTAATATTCCTGCTAAACTTATACTATCCGTGATTTCTCCAGACATGACCATTTCCAACGCTTCTCTAAATGGCAATTTCCTTATTTGAAGGATTTCAGTTTCTTCAAATTCCGTCTCTCCTTGGGTAAGACCTTCTGCTAGATAGACTACTCCTACCTCATCGGTCACGGAATTAGAAGTGTGAATCTTCAAAAGTTCTGTCCATTTATCAGCAATCAGACCGGTTTCTTCTTTCAATTCCCGCTTTGCACTTTCTAAAAAATCTGAACCAAGAGGTCCTCCTCCCATCGGGATCTCCCAAGAATATTCATTGAGAGAATATCGGAACTGGCCAATAAGCCAAGTATCACCATTTTTATCAATGGGAATAATTGCCATAGCTCTATTCTTAAAATGAACAGTTCCATAAATCCCATCTTTACCTGCTGGATTTATTATTTGATTTTCTTCAACCTTGATCCAAGGATTCTCATAGACTAGAATTTTTTTCTTAGTATTCCAGGGGTTTTCTTTCATTTTTTTTCAAAAAAAAAGGGTGACAACAGCCACCCTAAAATTGATTTTTGGATTATCAAACTGGGATTGGCATCACTTTCGAATCTTTAAAAGTAGATAGAATTACCATGGATTGCATGGAATCTACTTCCTTGATCTCAGATACCTTCTCAAGCATTAGCTTTTGATAAGCCATGATATCCTTTGCTATAATTTTTAAAATAAAATCACCCGTACCAGTAATATGGTGACATTCAATCACCTCAGCAATCAAATGGATCTCCTTCATAAAGGCATCGATATTGCCTTTATTATGTCCAATAAGGCTTACCAAAACGAACGTGCTAACACCCAATCCAATTTTCTCAGGATCTAGTTTCGCATGATAACTTTTTATAATACCAGATTGCTCTAATTTCTTAACCCGCTCTAAAGTAGGTGCTGGAGACAATCCAATATCTTTCGAAAGCTGTGCATTAGTAATTTTTGCATTGGCCTGCAGGATCTCTAGAATCCTCCGATCTATCTTGTCGAATTTTATTCTTAAATTACTATCCATGATCTCTTGCATTGACAAAATTTTATATTGTACAAATTTAATATAATTGATGATTGTTTTTAACCATTCATCAGATTTTCTAACTGGAAAATCAAAATTTTATAAACTCATATAGGCATTTGGGCAAAGATTCACTTTAAAATACCTCTCAAGCTCAGAAAAATTCAAATTTTCTCCTGTTCACACGTTTTTAAAACGGCCGAAATTGATTTAAAGTTTATTCTTTTTTAAATATTGCCTTGCTGCCTCATGCGAAGGGTGTTTTCGCTTAGCATATTTCTTTACTTTGTTAAAATAATTCTTAGCCAATGGTTTATTTCCTTCTTCCATGGCAATAATCCCAAGCTGCACTAGTGAATGCAAGTAGTAGCCACTCTCCTGCGATTCCGATTCTTCACCGTAGGAGATGGTCTTGAGGTAATATTTTTTAGCTTCCAATTGATCATCTACCCGATCATGAAACTGGGCAATATAAAATGCAGCATAGCGTCCACTATTAGATTCATAACCTGTTTGATTTGCATCAATTCGATCCAAAATCTCTAATGACTGCTTCACCGATTCATTCCACCTGCCTACTGTATATAAGTGCCTTGCATAGGACCTGTGGAAATAGGGGTTATTTGGGAACTTAGTATGGAGATATTCTGATATTTGAAGTGCTTCATAAGGTTTCTTTTCTTCAGATGCATAAAGCCTAAAAAGAAAATATTGAGCTTCTACTCTAGTATAAAAGGCATTTGTGGCAACTTCTTCCAGTTGCTGTAGTCCCAACTGCTTATTTCCCTTAGGGAAAAGTGCCATTACAGGCTTAAGCAGTGGATAATTCTCTGGAATCCAAACCGAAAAATAATTGAAAAGTGCGTCCCCTAATTGCAATTCAGGATTAAATTCTTCCTCACCCCTACTCAACTCCATGTATTTCAGCGCATTTCTTCCTGCCCATGCGGCTTTCGTCCAGCTCTTTCGCTCAGAGTACAATCTTCCTTGAAAACCGTATCCCGCAGCCAAAAAAAATGCAGCCTCTTTGTTGGTCTTATCATCATCGTACATTACTTGGGCCTTTTCTATGGCCTGATCCAAATATTTGATAAAAGCTTTGTCATAGGTTTCCTTGGTCACATCAATTTCAATACGCCACCAATAACCTAGTGCCACTAAGAAATATGGAAGGGGATGTTCCGGATATTGAATTGCAATGACTGCAAAATCCCGTTCTGCAACTGGGAAGTTGAAGTCATACATACTATTGATTGATTTGGTGATCCGGTATTGAAGCCCCCTATCCAAAAGCAAGTATTTAGATGGCTGAAAGAAAGTGGAATCTTGCGATGCCACCTGAGCAACGGATTTTGTTCCAAGCCCAAGACAAATAAAAATTACTAAAAACCACGCAGATATTAATCGCATACTATTTTTGATATTCGAATTCAAAATTAGGGGTATTGTCAAACAAAATTTTAGATTTGATCAAGATTCATTTTAAGAATGGCCAAACCACTTTCTCCAGAAGGACAACGTCTAAAAGATCTAATTGATTTCGACAAACGTTTCTATTTTTTATTTCTTGTCCTTTTATTCCTTTTAATCAGATACCTCACCAATACTTTTATTTTGGAAACTATTCCTGACTTTGAAAATCTTGAGGCCAAAGGGGATTTTATGATTTTTCATTTATTCAACCTAGCCAATTACATCTGGACTCCTTTTTCGCTTCTTTGGAAATTCACCGTGATCGCCTTCTTATTTTGGTTAGGAGCATTTATGGTCGGCTACAAAGTCCCCTACCGTGAGCTTTGGCAATTTGCTATGATTTCAGAAATCGTCTTTGTACTACCAGAACTGATTCGTCTATTTATATTTCTGGCTCCTGACTCAGGCGCTACCTTTATTGAAATAGATGAATACCGCGCTTTTTCGGTACTTCAACTCTTAGGTCCTGAAAATATCGCTAAGCAGTACCACTATGCGCTGGCTACACTTAATATTTTTGAAGTGATCTACGGAGTATTTTGGGTGTATGGATTCCATATGATCAGCAGAAGATCTTTTAAAGAATCTATTCTGGTGACATTGGTGAGCTATTTTTTACCTTTAGCTATCTGGTTATCTTGGTATATAATGGTCTATAGAGGGTAAGTTTTATTTCTTTGCATTGCCACTACAGCGTTTGGAACAGTATTTTACTGCCTCCCAGTTTTTTTCCCATTTCTTTCTCCAGGTAAAAGGTCTTTGGCAAACGGGGCACATTTTCGTGGGAAGTTGGTCTTTTTTCATAGTATTATTTCCACCTTTTAGTTAATGTATGCCTTGCTAGGATACCCCTAGCTTCTTTTTTCACCTCAGGATCTTCTTGAGCCGCCCAGATTATATCCCTAGCCTCACTTGCAGCAGTCACAGGTGAAACAATTGGATACGGATAGGTTTCACCCAATCGAATTTTATAAATAGATTTTTCCATTTCTGTAAGATTCCAAGGTTCATGAATCAAAGAATTGGGAATTGAAGTGAGCTCAGGAAGCCACTTTTTAATAAATACTCCTTCAGGATCATGATCTTGGGATTGTTTCACTGGATTATAAATTCTCACTGTATTGATCCCCGTCACTCCTGCTTGCATTTGCAACTGTGGATAATGAATACCTGGCTCAAAATCTAAAAACACCCTTGCCAAATGGTCTGCTCCAGTTTGCCAATTTTGTCTCAGATGATGGGTCAGAAAAGAGACTAGCATAGCCCGCATTCTAAAGTTCAAATATCCTGTTTCTATCAAGCAACGCATACAAGCATCTACCAAAGGATAGCCGGTAGCACCTTTTTGCCAGGCTAGAATTAGAAATTGATTAGGTTCAGTTTTAAATTTTTCGAAGCCTCGATTGATGGAATTATACTCCATGCTGCTTTCCATTTCAAACTTTTGAATAAAATGACAATGCCATCTCAATCGCTCCATAAAATTAGAGATCGATTTTGAAGCCTCTCCTGACTTCAAAGCCTGATCTGATTGCTGATAAACTTGCCGGATTGATAAACAACCCCACGCTAAATAAGGAGATAGTCGACTGCAGCTTTTTCTACTTAGTTCAGGTTTGCTGATGTGTTTACTATAGGTTCGATGCCGCTCCAAGAGAAAAGACTTCAGGTATTTATTTCCAGAGGTACTGCCTCCAGGTTGGAATACAGGATTTTTTGCGCTCCAAAGGGAAGTAAACTCAGGTAACTCATGCTCAATTCTAAAATCTTTTGGAAATTCTTGAAAAGTAGCTTTTCCCCATTTTACCGGTTGTATCGGTCCTTTAACATAACTAAACCAGTCTTGAACCCAATTCGATCGATTTTTCCTTCCACGCTTCACTCCCTGTTGTGGATATTCATGCCATGGAATATTCTTTTTAGAAAGAATTTGCTTGACTTCAAGATCTCTTTTAAAAGTAATATCAATCCCGGATTCCTGATGAGAATACATCCCCTGGATATCAAAAACCGAACACAGCCTTTCTAGTATTACAGGGACTTCTCCAAACAAAACCTCCACTACTCCTGAATAAGACCTAATCTGCTCATTCAAATCTGAAAGGCTTTCCCATACAAAACGCCAATGACGAAGATCACTTTGAGGGGCAGCAATCAGCGAAGGCTCAAATACATAGATCAAAATCAAAGGATAACCAGCAGCAATTGCGCGTTCTATTGGAGGGTGATCAGCTCCTCTTAGATCTCTTTTAAGCCATACGATGGAGATTTTTTGCACAAATTATAAACTTTAGGAACTTACCAAAGTTTTATGATTATGAAAAAAACACAGACGCTGACTGTCGAGGAGGAAGATCGAGTGGTAGAAATGGCCTGGGAAGACCGCACACCTTTTGATGCAATCGAAGCTCAATTTGGACTAACTGAATCTGAAGTCATTCAACTAATGCGGAAAACAATGAAGCTTAGCTCATTTAAAATGTGGCGAGCAAGGGTCCAAGGAAGGAAGACCAAACACAAGAAAAAAGGTCCTGAGGAGATGGATACGTTTAAATCTAGAATGCAGCGAGGAATCGCGTTAAACAAAATCTCCAAACGATAAAGTCATTACATCAAAAAAAGTAAGGGCGAAAAATTTTTCGCCCCATTACTAATAGCTTAGACTGTCTCAAATGGCCAACTGCCAATCCCACCTTTTAAGTTTTTTAAATGTTCAAAGCCTAAGTCTGCCATAACCTCGCAAGCTTGTGCACTTCGATTTCCGCTTCTACAATAGAGCAAGTAAGTCTTATCCTTCGGTAGGTTTTTTACTGAGTTAACAAAAGAACTTGACATAATATCAAGATTTCGAGCTCCTCTTATTTTTCCACTTGAAAACTCACCCGCTGACCGAACATCAATCACCACAGTATTAGGTTGAATCATTAAATCATTGAATTCACCAGAAGGAATATCTTGGTAATCTTTCGGAGTTGTTTTGAAGATATTAAGCATAATTTCGTTTTTTTATTTACACAAAATTAAACTCAGATGCATTCCAAAACTGTAATAAATATCACTCAATCAGGTTTTTTATGATTTTGATTTCAGTTTAAGAACGATCAACCTGATCAATAATACCCAAGGAAATCCATGAAGAATAAGATCTCCCCAATCGATTAATTTCATCCCATTGGCACCACCCGCAACCCATTTCATTTTTCCCCAGATATGAGGCTCTGGAAAAAAAGGAGCTAGACCTAACCAACCACACATGATCAATACCAAGATCCAATTATTCAGGGGGTTTCTAGCTACTTTGACTTCTTTCTCGACCATGGATAGGTTATTTGTGCCCAAAATGTTTTTGGAAATTCTTCAATTTTATCAAATCCTAAAGGTTCATCTCTACCTGAGTTGGGAATGTATGCTGTCCCAAAGAGATAATCCCAGAGGCTTAGAGTTAAGCCATAATTTACTCCATAGGTACCTTTTGGAAGTTTTTTAGCATGGTGCCATGTGTGCATTACGGGGTTGTTTAGAATATATTTCAACGGTCCGTAAGTCAGATTGATATTTGCATGATTGAGGTGACCTATTGCAATCGTGAAGATGTGCAAAAGGAAGAAATCATCTAACCCAAAACCAATCATTGCCAACGGAATGTATTGAATTGACTTGTAGATAATTGTTTCCATCCAATGATACCTCAAGTGTGCAGCGAACCCCATCTCCTCCACCGAATGGTGCACTTTGTGAAATTCCCATAAGAAAGAACTTCTATGTAGCAATCGATGAACATTCCATTGAATAAAATCAGCTACCACCAACATTATTAGAAATTGAACCCAAATAGGCAAAGCTGAGAGCGTAATCGCAACGGTATTTTCGATCCCAAAAAGACCTAAAAAATCGTTGAAAAGCTCCACGAATAAATTTGAGAGAGAGTTATATACAATAAGTGAAAACAAGAAGAAGTTGAAGAACATGTAAAATGCGTCCAACCAGAAGTCTTTCCGGAAGGCTGAAGGTCTTTTTCTCCAAGGAAAAATCAATTCCAAACTCCAAACTAAAATTGAAAGACCTATAAGCCAATAAAAGTAATTATGCCAAGAAGGGTATAGTATTTCATTCTTGAGGTAGTCCCAATATCCAAAGTATCCGTCTGCAATTATCTGAATGTATTCTTTCATGTCTGCTATTAAATTGCCATCAACTCTTTAGTGATGATGTAAAGTCCCATAGCAAGAACAAACCATCCAAACCCTTGTTTTAAAACGTTTTCGTTTATTTTTTTAGACAAGGCACTTCCGATGAAAATACCAACAATGGATAATGAGGTGAAAATCAAGAGAAACTTCCAATCAATCACCTGATTTCCTAAATCGCCTAAAAATCCGATTAGTGATTTGGCTGCAATAATCAATAGTGAGGTACCAACTGCCATTTTCATAGGCAATCTAGCGAGCAAGACTAAGGCGGGAATTATCAAAAATCCTCCCCCAGCTCCTACTATACCTGTAATCACGCCGACCACGGCTCCCTCTACAGCTATCAATGGAATATTAAATTTGACTTTAGAATCCACATCATTACCACTATCCTTTTTCCCTTTAATCATGGAATAAGAAGCTGCAAGCATGATCAAAGCAAAAAAGACCATAATTGCGATATTTTTTGAAATGGCCATTTCACTAATCGAAAAAATAGGATCAGGCAGAGCAGGAATAAGATATTTTCGAGTCAAAAAGACAGCAATAAAGGAAGGAATAGCGAACACAAGTGCAGTTCGGTAATCAACCAGGTTCTTTTTCATATAAGTAAAAG
>JAFMBQ010000154.1 GCA_017858365.1 Algoriphagus sp.
TTTTATGTCCCACTTGAGGTCGGCGCACATTTGGAGAGATGGGGTGTAGATCCGGCACAGATTCATGAGATGCAATGGTGGGAAGAAGCTGAAGTAGAGGGGCTCTCATTAGCATTTACTCCCTCCAGACACTTTTCCGGTCGCGGTCCAAACAATCGATTCTCGACACTTTGGGGTTCTTGGGTGATCAAAGGTCAGAATGATAATATCTACTTCAGTGGAGACGGTGGATATGGTCCGCATTTCAAAGAGATCGGCGAAAAATACGGTCCATTTGACTTTGCGATGATGGAGTGTGGTCAATACAATGAGAATTGGAAAGAAATACATATGATGCCAGAGGAAACTGCAACGGCTGGTCAGGACGTCAAAGCCAAAATTATTATGCCAATACATTGGGCGGCGTTTACTTTGGCGATGCATACCTGGACAGATCCTGTAGAGCGGGTAATAGCAAAAGCTAAAGCGATAAACCAGCCACTTTTTGTTCCAAAAATCGGAGAATTTATAATCCTAAAAGACTCCTTGTGGACAAAGGAAGAATGGTGGATTAAACCCTGAGTAAACTAGTAATCACGAATTTCTGGAATGATTTTATTTCAGGGCAATTGAATTGATTTGAATTCGTCCTAGAAATTTGTGAGTTTTGATTTCATTCAAAAGCTCATTTTTGAGTCAAAATTGCTAATTTGATCTTTTCAATACTTATTAACCCAACCTAAAACACATGTCTCAGACTATTAAAGCAGCGATTGTAGGAACTGGATTTATCGGTCCAGCTCATCTTGAAGCGCTCAGAAGATTACCTTATGTAGAAGTCACGGCTCTAGTCGAAGTCAATCAGCAATTGGCAGATGAGAAAGCCAAACTGCTTGGAATTCCAAATGCCTACACTTTTGAGGATATGCTCAAGCAATCCGATATTGATGTAGTTCATATTTGTACTCCAAACTTTCTTCATTTTGCGCAAGCGAAAGCTGTTTTACTTGCTGGAAAGCATGTGATCTGCGAGAAGCCTTTGGCAGTTAAAATTGATGAGGCTGAAGAATTGGTTGCTTTGGCAGCTGAGAAAGGTCTAGTCAATGCGGTACATTTCAATCTTCGCTATTATCCTATGGTTCGCCAGATGAAAACGATGCGAGAAAAAGGTGAATTGGGCGAGGTGTATTCCGTGATGGGATCTTATCTACAAGATTGGCTTTTCTTACAGACGGATTATAACTGGAGGCTTGAGCCGGATAAATCTGGTGATTCTAGAGCTATCGCTGATATCGGATCGCATTTATTGGATATCACGGAATATGTGACTGGTTTGAAAATCACCGAAGTGATGGCTGATTTCTCGACAGTTCACAAGACTCGGTTGAAGCCTTTGAAAAATATTGAGACCTATTCGGGTAAAATGCTTTCGATGGATGATTACCAGGAAGTGCCAATCAATACCGAGGATCATGCAACAGTTTTGCTTCGATTTGACAATGGCAGTAAAGGTTCAATTACAGTGTCTCAAGTCAATGCAGGCCGAAAAAATCGCTTGAATGTGGAGATAGCAGGTTCAAAATCAAACTTTGAATTCAATTCTGAGCGGCCAAATGAACTCTGGATCGGCAAACGGGAAACTGCAAATGGCGCTTTAATGAAAGATCCAGCTCTACTTCATCCAGAAGCTTCAGCCTTAGTCAGTTTTCCAGGAGGTCACAACGAAGGATTTCCAGATACCTCCAAGCAAATGTTTAAGGAAGTATATGCGGCAATTCGAGAAGGAAAACAACCTGAAAATGCTCCTTTTCCAACTTTTGCAAGTGGTCTTCGCGAATTGATTATCGGAGAGCGAATCATCGAAAGCAATAAGAAGCAAGCTTGGGTGACTGTTTGAGAATGATAACTTTTTGTTAAATGTCTTTAACGCGACTTTGAGATTGAAAATTTAAACCTTAATTTATTTCAGTTAAAAAAATCTATAACAATGAAAAGCATGAAAATCACAAAAATGGTTCTAGCATTTGCTTTGATGGCATTTGTAAGCATTGGAGCTTTCGCTCAAGAAAAACCTAGTCCAGCTAAAACTGCCGAAGGAATGGTGGGAGATGCTAAAGTAACTATCAACTACTCCTCTCCTGCTGTAAAAGGCAGAACAGTTTGGGGAGAATTAGTTCCTATGGGAGAAGTATGGAGAGCAGGTGCCAACGAGGCAACTACCTTCACCACTTCAAAAGAAATTATGGTTGAAGGCAAAAAACTACCTGCAGGTACTTATAGCTTTTTTATCATTCCTGGAGAATATGAGTCTACTTTGATTTTTAATAAAGTAGCAAAGCAGTGGGGTGCTTTCGAATATAATCCAAAAGAAGACGCTTTGAGAGTTTCAGTGCCTTCTCAGCAGACTTCCTCAATGGAGGAGCGATTAGTTTATGAAGTTATGCCAAGCGGTTTTGAAATCCGATGGGAATACGGCAAAGCATCAGCTAAGCTGGGTATGTAATTCTTTTTAGAGATAATCGGAAAGCCACAGGGAGAAATCCTTGTGGCTTTTTTATTTTTGTATCTCATGCTCAAAGATTTCAATTACAATTCCTTTGATCTTCCAGTTGCGGAAATCATCCCAGAGGTTCAAACTCATTTTTCCAATCATAACTCATTGATTATTCAGGCGCCTCCAGGTGCAGGAAAGAGTACGCTGCTCCCACTTACCTTTTTGGAGGAACCTTGGCTGAAAGGAAAGAAAATCATTATGCTGGAGCCGCGAAGACTGGCTACAAAAAGCATTGCCCAGCGGATGGCAAACATGACTAATACACAGCTTGGAGAGCTGATTGGTTATCGAATTCGTATTGAATCGGCTATTTCTAAAAATACCCGCTTGGAAGTGATTACCGAAGGGATTTTAACCCGGATGCTTCATTCAGACAATGCACTGGAAGATGTAGGAATGGTGATCTTTGATGAGTTTCACGAGCGGAATTTACATTCTGAAGTAGCATTGGCCCTTTGTAGGGAAGTGCAACAGATTCTTCGACCAGACTTGAAAATCCTGTTGATGTCTGCGACGATCGATGCGAAGGAACTTTCTGGCTTGCTGAATTCCAAAATCATTGAAAGCAAGGGAAGACAATTTCCTGTCGAAGTGAATTTTGCCGTTGAAGTCGATGAATATGCAATAGGAGAAGATACGGCTAGACAAATTATCCCATTGACCAAAGTTCACAAAGGAGATTTTCTGGTCTTTCTACCCGGCCAAGGTGAAATCAAAAAGGCTCAGGAGATTCTTCAAAAAGCGCTCCCTGGAGATTTAATCTTACCTCTTTACGGACAACTTTCACCTGGAGAGCAGAATCGTGCAATTCAGCCAGATTTATCAGGAAAACGGAAAATTGTACTCTCCACAGATATCGCAGAGACCTCACTAACCATCGAGGGAATCAAAGTTGTTGTGGATTCAGGCTTCGCTAAATCATCCAAATTTGACCCGAGAACAGGATTATCCAAATTGGTTTTACATCGAATCAGCAATGATTCTGCAGATCAGCGAAGTGGAAGAGCGGGAAGGTTGACCGCTGGTCATAGCTATAGGCTTTGGACAAAAGCGACTCAAAATCAACTGAATGAATATCGGACTCCCGAACTGATGGAGGCTGATCTGACTGCTTTGGTCTTGGATATGAAGGCCTGGGGAAAGCAGGAAATCCGTTCCATGACTTGGCTGACTCCACCTCCTGCGGGAACCCTCGCTTTGGCAGAAAAGACCTTGGAAACGATTGAAGCGATCTCCGATGGCGAACTTACTGGCCATGGAAAAGAGATTCATGCCCTGCCTTGTCATCCTCGGATCGCTCACATGTTGCTTTTTGCGAAAAAACAAGGACAACTTGGTTTGGGAACTGATGTTGCAGCAATTTTGGAAGAGCGGGATCCGCTCCCTCAAGACTCTGGGGTTGATTTGAATTTGAGAATCGAAGCTTTACGAAGATTTCGCAGTCGAGGAATGAATATGTCCCGGATCAAAAAGATCGAGAAAGTAGCGTCCTCTTACCGGCGCATGTTCAAAATTGAAACTGAAAACTCCCCTGTTGATCCTTGGCAGACCGGATTGCTATTGGCCTATGCCTATCCCGAACGTATTGCTGCAGCTCGCCCTGGCAACAATGCCCAGTTTCAGCTGGCAAATGGCAAGATCGCCTCGATCGGACATCGGGATGATTTGGCTCACGAATCTTGGCTGGCTGTCGCACATCTTGATGCCCGAGAAGGAATGGGGAAAATCTGGATGGCAGCACCTCTAAATCCGAAAGACCTGATGCCATTGGTCAAAACTAAGGAAGTGATCTCATGGGATCGTAAAAAAGGTGGCTTGGTTGCTTTGGCGGAAGTTCGAATAGGTGCTATCATTCTTGGAAGTCGGCCTTTGGCTAAAGTCGAAAAAGGAGATGCCACGCTAGCAATCTTGCAGGCAATTCGAGAAGAAGGTGAACATATCCTAAATTTTGATGAAGAAACGGAGCAGTTGATTCTTCGAATTGCAAGCCTTAAAAGTTGGAATCCTAGTCAAAACTGGCCGAACTGGTCTGTTGCAAGTCTTTGCGAAAATCCTGAAACTTGGCTCGAACCCTACCTTTCTGGAATCGCCAAGAATGAGGATTTTAAGAAATTGAATCTAAGTCAGATTCTGTTGTATAGTCTTGATTTAGAGCAGCAGAAGCATTTAGATGACTTTGCACCTGCGACAGTAGCTGTTCCTTCAGGGAGCAAAATAAAAATCGAATATCGCTCTCAAGGTGATACTCCCCTTCTTTCTGTTAGACTTCAGGAGCTTTTTGGCCTATTGGAAACCCCGAAAGTCAATAATGGTAAAGTCTCTTTGTTGATTGAGATGCTTTCTCCAGGATATAAACCTGTTCAGCTCACGCAGGATTTGAAAAGTTTTTGGACCAATGGTTATTTTGAGGTTAAGAAAGAATTGAAAAGACGATATCCCAAGCATGAATGGCCAGAAGATCCGATTTCGGCCGAAGCAGTACGAGGAGTAAAGCGGAAAAATCAAAATTAACTCGGCTGTTCCATATGATCCAAGTGATCCAAAAATTGAAAATATGAAGCGATGGTATAGGGCGTCATTTCCTTTTGCTCAATCTGCTTCAGAAAGTTTGATCGGACTTCGGGGTAGCCTTTTGGATTATAAAGCCTGCATAAAGCTGTAGCTCGAAAAGCATTGTAGATGAAGTTTTGAGTCTTGAAGGAATAATTTTTCTGTTCTTCAAAAGCCTGTTCTAGGTTGACTGGATTTATCATTTTATCAAGCCATTCAAAACCCGTACTCACAAAAAAGCTATCTACCTTCATGACAGCTTCAGAGAGTTCCCAATCATTTCCGATAGTAAATCTCTTTGGTAGCTCTTTCCCTATTTTATTCAAAGTTTGAATCATAGTGATCGATCGGTCAGAATAGTTACCTATACTAGGAAGGAATCGATGAATCAGATGCTCCACTTGGTCTATCCGGATCCCAAGATTATATTCTAAAAAATTAGATTCGGGATATTCTGCATAATGAATTAAGATAGCTTGCTTACCATGAGGATAATGTTTTTCAAAAAACGAGAATTCTTTATTCAACGAAAAACCATTATCTGTAAAGAATTGATTATGAATTGATATAAGGTCTATTTCTCGCATAGTGTTTAAACAGCATGATATGAAATTTGTTGTTTACTCTCCTTCAAATAATTCTTTCATTTCGGAAAACATCAGTTCTACTTGCATCTTTTTGACTTCTAAGCTACCCTCTTCTTCGGGATTATGTAAGTAATGATTCCAGTGTTTTTCTGCTTTTCGAATCGTACGTGGGCTGATATCAAACTCAACTTCGTCTAGGTAGGCCATTGCTAAGGTCGATGCTTTGAAATTGCCAAAAAGGAAAACCTTGAAAACATCTATAAATCGATCACTGAGGTCGAATAATTCCAAAGCTTGTACAAAAGCCCCTTGATGCGCTCGGTGAACCTTATTATTTATTGTTTCAAAGATGGCATCCAATGATTCTTCATTAAAACTGGAGTTGGAAAGTGCACGGGCAGCAAGGTAGCCTAGCTCCCATTTTTCCCCTTTCACTAATTCAATCAAGCGGTCCTTTCCAGCATCATCGATGAGCTTACCTAACTTGTCTGCGAAAAAATAAGCTTCCTTTTCTTCAGGATCACACATTTTCACTAATAAGCGCTCAAATTCCTCTTGCATGATTTTTCGGTTTATTTTTACAAAGATAAACGAATTGCCTTTTCAAGCTTATGAATTCCGGAAATCCAATCAAGATTAGTGAAGCCAGCTACCAACAGATTCTAACAGAGTCGAGTGAACTGGGGTTAGAGGAAGCCTATATTCCTGAAAAACATCAATGGCAAATTTCATCCAATACGGATTGGCTAGTTCGAGTCAACTTACCTTGGGATTCGGTTCCGGATGAACGTGGACGATTGAGGAAGAAAGATGATCACCATTTGGCTTTGGTAATGATCCGAGCAGGGATAGCAACTACAGGATATTTTCATAATGGCGTGATGCTAGATCATAAAGTCTTTCGAGCTTATATGGTTAGACAGAAGCAAGGGAAAAGCCAGATTAAATATCTAAAAACGAAAGGGAAATCCAGGGCTGGTTCTAGAGTTAGGTTGGGCGAAACAGAAGAGTTTTTTAGGAATATCAATGATAGGTTGCTGAGCTATGACAAAGAATACCCGATCGATACTTGGGGAATCAGTTGCGCTAAAACGCTTTTCCCCTATTTTTTCTCCAGTGAACCTGCGCCGCCTTTTTCTAAAAGTCAGGCAAATCTCTTTTCAATCCCCTTTCATGTGCAGCATCCTGGCTTGGAGACGCTGGAATTGATGCATAAAAAACTGAACCAATTTCATGGATTGATTTCCGAATCTGGAGCAGCGGTACTTAATTTTAAGGTTAAACCTATGGAGCCAAATCCATCTGATAATGAGTTGGATGAGGATTGGTGAAATTGGGGACTCTGCGTAAACAATCTTTCGCCACAAGAGATCGCTAGTTTTAAAAATTGCTAACCATTGCGGTAAAATGAGTTAACAAAAAAGCCAGAATTTCTTCTGGCTTTGGGTTGGTGGTGTTAAGCTTAATCAGGTATTAATTTTTTTCTCCTGGGTAACTTGCGTTAAGGATATTCATTGTCTCATGTGCTACTTTGATATTGTATTCGTAGGCAAGGCTTTTGTAATTGACCAAATCGACTATCGTACCGATGAAACAAAGTCCCAGCGTAAGGATATAAAGGATTCCTAGTCCAATTTGGCCTAGAATGAATCGATGTAAACCTGCAAATCCAAAGAATCCCAACAAGGTCAAGATTAGAATCATTTGAGAGTCTTTTCTTCGGGCGCGATATACTTGTGCAAATAGCGAAGCCTGATCTTCATCCATACTCTTCATCAGTCCCTGGATATATCCAAGTTCCATTCCTTCTAATTCAGGAAGGTGTCTCAATACATTAGCCATAATAGTGTGTTGTTTTAAGGTTGTTTATTAATGTCCAGATCCGAGAGAAAATCACCAAATAGGCAAACATTGCCAGTGGATGCATAGACCAAGATGCTTGAAATTCTCCTTTGATAAGCAGACTCATCGAGCGTCCAAGGCCACATCCAGGACACCAATCAAATCCTAATTGATCTAATGGGCAAAGGCTCATATGATCTCCAGAATATGGATTGATGAAATAGATTGCGATAAGGCTTACCATCCAGAATATTAATTCTAAAGGCAGTTGCTTTATCCATCGGGTTATTTCCTTCATGCAGCTAGAATCACGAAAAGGATGCCATGTCACAAAAAGTGCCTTATTTGGCTATTTTAACTGTTTGATGATTCTGAGCTGAAGCGAACCGTACATAAAAGTGTACGATTATGAACGCTTTAATTCTGGAAGATTGATGCTTAGTTTGCTGCCAAAGCTTGCCTTTTGATTGGTTTCAAACTGCTTTGCGATTTGGGAATAGCTTTTATTTGAACCATAGTTTTTCCAACCGCTAACCTTAAATACTAAACCTAACAACTCCCCATTTACTGCTTGCGGGGTATAAATCCCCAATGCTTTTGAAGCTTCTTTTCCCAAGAAAAAATTTAGAATAGGAATCACTTGAGCAGAAATCAGTTGATCTGGAATAGTTGCTTTATAATAATCTATTAATGCATTGATCAATTTATTACCTGCATCGGACTGGCGCAAATGACGCTTTCTAATGAGTTTTTCCAATTCAAAAGCCTCCTTGGAGTTATCTGGCCAATAGTTGGTATCTATTCCCATCAGCTTCCCCACCCATTTCCAATAGTTCATGAGTAAATCGACCTCATCATTGGAGACTTGAAATCCCATTTTCTTCCATCCTCGAATTACAATAAGACTAAAAGTTAAATTGGTACCGATTAGATCCTCTTGGTTGATTGGTTTCCCAAAGGAATCATTCCAATCCTTGGCGTAGTGTGAAATGAAATACCGGCTAAAGGCATGAATCAGCCGGACTTTTGCACACGTGAGGTACGCCTTCTTTTTACTCATGAAGGCTCCTGGCTCGAAAATATCCATGATAAAAGTGCCTGTTTCTCCAAGGCGCTGACCGATATCATCCAAAATCCGCTTAGATCTCACCAGCACTTCTGCCCCATCGCCAAAAGCATAGGCATAGGGTAAGGAATAAAAGCCAAGCATAGCCAGATAAAGGTCCCCTTTTTGGTTAAATAGCTCCTGCCCTCTTTTCAGAATCGATTCAGGTAATTCTTCCTGGTAAAGGTAGAAATTGAAAAAGTCCTGAAACTCCTGAGGAAAGGAATCGCTCATTTGAGGAGGGATTTCGGTCCAAGAGTTAATTATCGAAATTAATTCAGGTTTTTTAACCAATTGGCTAATCAGCTGATCTGCAAGAGGATCTTGCATAGTTCTCAATTGGTCAAATTGGGAATTTTCGTATAGATGTAATTTGCTCACGTCAGTTTAACCTTCATTTTGTATTTTGGTTGATCTATTTCAAAAAACAGATGAAATTTCTCAGTTTAATTATCCAAGTAAGTTTATTTCTCCTTCCCATTTACGGCTTTGGGCAGGGGAGTTTTGATCTCTGGGTAGTGGAGACTTCTGGAAAAGGGGGCTCATTTTCTATCAATCCAGAAACAGCTTAGTCCATATTCT
>JAFMBQ010000155.1 GCA_017858365.1 Algoriphagus sp.
ATAGTCTAAAGGCATTGCGCTTTGAATGAGGATTCATATTGTCTAAGTCTGCACTGAGCTACTCAAAACAAAGAAAAATCAAACTATCACTGGCTAGTTCATAACGTGTAGATTTTTAGGTATGAATAAGATTATGCATTTGAGCATCTTATGGGGTATAAACAGATGGGATCGTTTCCAAGTTATTTTTCAGTATTTGGGAATTTATGAGAAGTTATTCAAGAAAGGCCGCCAGTCTATTATCGCACTCAGTCACTCCCGCTTAGGCTGGGCATTGGAGATAGAGACGATTTAACTAGAGAGCCTTGTAAAAATGCATTTATCAATCATTGAATACTTATCAGTTTGGGAAAGTAACAGTTCTAATTAAGGAAAGATGGAAAGCATTCCTAAAAAGAGCCCAAATGATCATGGCTAACGTTTTTAATATTTATGTATGCCTTTGCTTTTGGTAAAAATCATTGTCAGGCCAATGATTAGGGTTGACAAGTAGCGGTGAAGCAACACCGAGAACTCACAAATAAGCTGGATAAATAGCTCAGACGCCTGAAAAATCTTACCAAAAAGGAATGCTTTCACTTGGGTACAGATCTGCAAAAAACTTTGAGTTTAGCAAATCATGGTAAATTTCAATGGCTTGTCTAGTTCAAAAAGCCCTTTTGTCGGCAACTATTCTAAGGGAGCAACCGCAGACGAAAAGGAATAATGAAATAAATGAACGAGTGGCAATGAAAAAAATATGCTTTGTAACTGGTTTAAAATACACTGCTATCCATTTGAAGCCATGGCATGGCTAAGCTTCCAATTCGTAAGAAAAACCGATAAGAAGTGGAAATGCCTACTAAACCAATGAGATCTGTTGAGAAGGCTTATTCTGCATTTTCATTGTGGATTAGATCGTTTTACCTATTTTTTTTAAAGTCCACTACTTTTATTTTCTAATTATCCAGGCGCAAATTGTTTACAATAAAATACTTTTGATTTCAACTCACGTTGATTCTTCAGGGTGCCTACTTACTTTTGAATATTATCGAAACTGAACTGGACAAACTTATGAAAAAAACAAAACTTTTATTGATTCCTCTCCTTATTCTGTTGGCATATTGTGTACCGATAGAATTGGACAATATCGAGGCATTTGAGTACACCTTTCCTGGATTAGAAGCTCCTGAGCCGCTCCCAGATGTCGTATTAGTCACGCCCGACAAAGCAGTAGTCACTACCGGTGAAATTAAAGTTCCTCAAAAAGCAGAAGAATTGGTGACAAATGTGGTTGAAGCTATTGTGGCTGATAACATATCAGAAGAAAATCTTACCCTGATAGATTCTATCTCTGAACTCGCGCCAGAAGTTACTACCGAATATCTAATTGCGGAGGTCGACGACGCTTGGATAGAAGGTGTTTTAAATGGTACAATAGCACCCTCACCTGAATTTCTTCAAATCAGCAACGAATTTGAGGATAATGAGGAGTTTTCTGCGCTTCTGTCCCAATTTGAACTTCCAAAAATCGATGGCATTGTGCCTGGTGGAAGGTTGCAACCCTATAGCCCGAAATCTAGGGAAATTGTTATCAATCCAGTGGATGTGAAAGGTAATCTCCGTATAGCAGCGCTCGTTGGCCCCTGCAAAGAAGCAGCTGACGAACTCTATACTGCAAATGTGGATAAATTAAATAATGAAGCTAATCAACAGGAAACTAAAGTTAAGGCAGATTACAATATAATCCGTAACCAAGTTAACGCGGACAATGGAGCCTTATTAATAAGCGGAGCTGAGGCCATTGCCGGAAGTGTTGTCGACTTATCTATTTTTGGAATCCAGCTGAATGATGCGATTGATAAGCTTGACCCTTTGGTCTATGATGACAATGTAAGAAGGGGTTTAAAAATATATGTCGCAGCATTTGTATTGCAGGGGAAATCCCAAATTAATGACTGGTTAGTTGTCTTTAATTTAGCAGCAACAGAATCTCTCGCAAAAAATTTAGATGCTGTTAGGATTGCTGAAGATACTATTTTGGGAATAGTTAAATCGAATTTGAAGTTGGCTCTTGACGATCAAAAAACTAAATACATTGCAGCTGTCGATGACTGTCATAACCAAGGCGCTGGAGGTTGATTTTAAATTCACGTTTATTAAAAAAAAATGAAAAATTTATATATATTATTGGTTATTTTCCTGATGCCTATCGGGCTCCAAGCTCAAATAGTATTCAGTGAAGTTGGTGCTGGATTTTCCTCCTGGTCACGGATTTACACTACGCCGGATGAAACATCCTTGCTTACAAATCCTTCCCTTGACAATGGGAAAACTAACACAGTGATTGTTCCTTCTCTGTATGGTAAATTAGATTTGAGCAAGACATTTGCTTTGAAAGGAAGTGTGGGATACGCTAAAAATTCATTTGAATTCACCAATGAAGTGGCAGGCCTATCTAGAAATGAACAACTCTCTCAAGCTATTATACCTATAGGTCTTACTGTTGAATTGAAATTTCCATTATCCAAAAAATCTGGTGTTGTAAAAGAAGGTCAGGAAGCTGATGAAGCTGATGCTGATAAAAATGTTAAAGTTTCTAATTCAAATCCAAAATCATTTTTTATAGGAGGTTTTGGTTTATCTAGATATTTTATTCAGCATTCATTTTCAAGAATCATTATTGGCGGAGAAGGATCAATACCTGAATCCAAGTTTTCAGGTAATGATTATGGCCTAACGGCAATGATTGGTTACAGTAATTACATATCAGATAAATTGGTGTTGACCATATTTTCACAGTATAACACTGGTGCATATGACCAAAGGGTTTATTTAGAGGGAGATAATGCTGGATACGAGGTTAAAAATATTTCGTTACAGGGTCTAGAATTTGGAGTGAGTCTTGGGTTTCGATTAAATTAAATTTATGGTAAGATCTTTACATGTCTTCCTTATAAATTTCATAGTCTTGCTCTTTATGTCTGGGAATGTATTTTCCCAGACAAATTTTTTTGGTAAACCAGGTTTAGTAAGAATTCCTAAACCAAGTTTTAACGAGGATAGAGATAATGTTTTATTTAATTTTTCATATATGCCTCGTGAGTATTCGGTGAATAATTTTATGAATAGAAGATCGGAAGAACTTTTTTATTCATTGAATTTGCGCCCAATAAATTGGTTATCTGTTAATTTAGTTATTACAAGACCTATTGATGTTCCTCGTATAGGTATTGGGGACCGGCATTTGGATTTTCAATTCTATGTGCTGAACCAAAAAAGATATGGAATTAATCTCTCAATGATACTTTCGCCAACTTTAGATGCGAGTTTTATTGATCATAATTCTGTGTTTATAAGTAGAGAGATTAAGTTGAGTAAAACATTATCTTTTGAGCCTGTATTTGGATATGGCCTTAAGGCTAACTATCGAAAGCGGACCAAATCAATGCGCTATGAAGATGATGGTTACCAGTGGATTAAGAAATCTAAATTTGGAAATTATTATCTTTCCGGTTTTTTTGGAGGTATTAGTATTAATGCTAAAGACAAGGTATTCTTTTCAGCTGAGTACGATACCCAATATATAAACCTTTCATCCAGTGTAACTTTATTTAAAAAACTTAATTTAAAGGCGATGTATCTCGATTTTACACAGTTGACAGGTCAGGTATCTTACACGATCTTTTTAGATAAATCTTTGAAGAGAAATGTTAAATTTCATGAATAAATTTTTAATAATCTTTATTTTATTTTTCTCACACTTTGCTGCAAATGCTCAAGATGTAGATAAGTTAAAAAGTGCGCTTCAATCTGCAGGTTTTGAGCAGGTTATTGTCCTGCCTGTTTCACTCCTAGATGATGGGAGGTTATACCTAATAGGAATCGAACATAGAGGTATAAATAATCCCGCTGAAGTTCTAATTCTTGCTAATTCCATAAGCACTAGTATGGGGTTTTTACATACAAAATTTACGTTATTTTACAAGGGTCAAGTAATTCATCAATCTGAATTTAATAATGGTACAATTGTTTCATCAAATTTATCAGATACTTACTCAAGAGATTTTTATCAGAAGTTTTCTCCAAGAAATTATAGACTAAATACTTTTATAGATCCTGAGATCCAAATCAGGTTTGGTAATTTTATTAATCCGATCCAAAGCAAGACCTCACTATTTATAGGATCCGATATAGTTTTGGCAAGAGGTTTTTCACTATTCACGGGAATAGCTATCCCTATTCAAAATGATTTAGATAGTGAGTCGAATAATGTCAAATTGGGTTCTAGTTATTTCGATTATTTCACACAATTTCTTACAAATCATTATGCCCAGTTATCTGCTGGAATGTTTTATGATGATCGTTATGGTGTAGATTTAGAATATAGATATTTTCCAAATCATGCAAATCTTAGTGTTGGGTTGCGATATGCTAAGACGGGTTTTTATTATTTTCCAGAGAATGCAGTATTTTTCGAAAGCAAATTTGAAAATCTTTATCTAATAAATTTCGAATATTTATTTCCAAAGGATCGTATAAATGTTTCGCTAGAATTTGGTCAATTTTTAAATAAGGATACAGGGTTGAAGTTGTTGTTCATAAAACAATATAAAAATATTGAGGTTGGATTTTTTTCAACTGTTACTCAAACTGGAAGGACCGCTGGATTTAATTTTATGGTGCCGCTAATCCCTGGCAAAATTATCAGAACTAGGAATTTTGAATTTAGAACAAATGATTCTTTCCGTTGGGAATATTCTTATAGTAACGAAGGTGAAATAGGTCGAGATTTTAATGCTAAAAAGTCATTGAGAAATACATTAAGAAGATTTAATAGTAATTTGTATAATAGATATTGAAATTATATATGTAGCAATACTTGGCTGCTCAAAATGTATCCGAGTCGTAATTTAAAATTAGTACATTAGAAGTGCTATTGCTGGCTAAGGATTCAGGGATAACTTCTGATAGAATGAAAGTATATATGTTAATCAATTTGATGTCTCCATATCTAAATCTTTATAGTAGATGTTTTGATTGGTTTAGGACTAGAGCTCAGTAAGTATTATCATTTGATTTGTTTAATTATGTCACCAATAGGCTTATTCAAAGAATAAAGGTGAAGTTGAGTTGATTTAGATTTGAAAATTTAGTTTTTTATATTGTAAAGTGATATAGTTATTAGGGGTTTTATTTTAATAGATAGTAATGAAAATAAGTATTTTCAAAATTAAGATATTATTAGCGAGGTGGATTTTAAAAGTCCCCTTTATACCTGTGTATTTAGTATTCTGCATAGACTTATTAGCTGTTATTTTCAGTATGGTCTTGTCCTTTTTATTTTTGAAAAGTGTGGATCAAGAGTATTTTAAAATTTATGACAGTTTATCTTGGTCATTTTTAATGTTCTTTTCTTTAGCTGGCATGATGTTATGGAAGAGGACTTTTAGGGGTATTGTAAGATTTACTGATATTTTGGAAATTATTAATTATATATTGGTTTTCACTTTATCTATTGTCTTATTTTTAGTTTTCGAATTAGTCGTTTTTTTATTCGGATTAGCTGTCAATTTCCCTAGCTCGTATATTTTATTAGTTCACATTAGTTCTTTTGTTTCTATCTTATTATTCAAAATCATTATCAAAGAGAGTTTTTCAAAAATCCAACTCAAGAAGTATAAAACAAATAAAGTCCTCATTTTTGGAGCAGGCCATTCAGGTATGATGGTGTTTCATCTTTTAAGAAGAGAATTAAATTCAGTTGATAAAATTTTTGGTTTTTTTGACGATGATCCTACAAAGAGAGGAAAACTACTTTTAGGAAAAAAAATTTATTTTGGTGAGACTATCTTAGAACCACTCTTACTAGAAAAAGACATTACCGAGTTAATCGTGGGGGTTAGAAAAATTACCAATAAGAGGAAGAAGGAATTATTTGATATATGTTATCGAAATAAAATAAAATTAAAATTTTTGCCTTCTTTTAATTGGGTTGGTCAAGAGGCATTGGAGGTAAAAGATCTTAGAAATATAAATCTAGAGGAACTTTTGGGTAGAGATCCGATCGAATTAGACCAAAAACATCTTTTAAATAATTTTGAAGGAAAAGTTGTCCTTGTTACAGGTGCAGGAGGCTCCATTGGAAGTGAATTGTGTAGGCAAATTTCCTGCTACGGAGTTTCTAAACTAATATTATTAGACATGGCTGAATCAGCTTTGTACGATATTTTACAAGAGCTTAATAGAAAAAATCTGTCATTTTGTATTGAGCCTGTTCTGGCTGATATTAAGAATAAAAAACTTGTACAGGAAATATTTGATAAGTATAGACCAAATTTTGTTTTTCATGCGGCTGCTTATAAACACGTTCCGCTAATGGAATCTTATCCTAAGCTTGCAATAGAAACAAATATTCTTGGAAGTCAAAATGTTGCTGATGCTGCAGTGCTTTTTGGTGCTGAAAAATTTATTTTGATTAGTACAGATAAAGCCGTTAATCCCACCAATGTGATGGGAGCCACAAAACGAATGGCGGAGTTATATACTCAGTCCAGATTCTACAGCTCTAGCTTTCCTACCACTACTCAATTTATCACAACTCGTTTTGGAAATGTACTCGGTTCTAATGGTTCAGTAATTCCTTTATTTCTTAATCAAATTGAGTCTGGAGGTCCAGTTACTGTAACCCATAAAGACATAGAACGGTATTTTATGACTATTCCCGAAGCTAGCAAGCTTGTGATGGAAGCGGGATCAATGGGTCAAGGAGGGGAGATTTACGTTTTTGATATGGGTGAATCGGTAAAGATTTATGATTTAGCTGAAAAAATGATAAGTCTATCTGGTAAAGTTGTCAATAAAGATATTTTTATTGAGCTGACGGGTCTTCGTTCAGGAGAGAAGTTATTTGAAGAATTAGTAGGGATAAGAGAAAAATTTAAACCTACTCATCATCCCAAAATTTACATAGTACAATCTTTTCCGTATGATTACTCCAAAATATTGTCCGTCTTAGAAAGGCTTCAGGTCGGATTATCTGACGGAATAGCTGAAGAAGAACTTATAGTTTTAATTAAGTCGGTTATTCCAGAGTTTAAAAGTAGTTATTCTCGTTTTGCTATTCTAGATAATTAATATGACATTACGTAAAGTTATTTTCTCCTTTATATTAAGTCCTACTTCATGGATTTACTGGTTGGTTATCGCTTTATTATTTATATTGAAAATTCCTATATGGGTTATTGTTGCAGTAGCAATTGGATTCGTTATTTTTTTTAACTTTCTGCCTTATTATTTAATAAAAAAATTGGAATCAAAGTTTCAGGTAGTTCAGGAAACACATTTTAGTGAGGAAGGTCATATTTTAGTTTTGGGAGGTGGTCACATTGCAGATTCCGAATTAGTTTTTGAGCAGCAATTGAATAATACCTCCCTACGCCGTGTGCTTGAGGGGGTGAGATTAGCTAATTATCATGAAAGTTCCCTTTTAATAATGAGTGGTCACTCACTTAGGAAAGGTCATCCTTCACAAGCGGAAATTCAAGCAGAGGTGGCTGTGACTATGGGAATAGATCGAAAATCCTTAAAAATAATTTCAGAGCCAAGTAATACAGAAGAAGAAGCTTTTTTTTATTTCAAAAATTATTCAATACATAAAAAGCCTATATTTTTAGTAACAAAAGCGATACATCTAAAAAGAGCATGTTTTATCTTTTCATCATACGGTTATAACATTATACCCTCTCCTTCGTATTTTCTATACAAGAATTACCATCCAAGTTTTAGTTGGTTTTTGATTCCTGATTTCAATTTAGTAATTAATTTCAGTGAATATCTAAAGGAGTTTGTAGGATATATGGTTTTGAAAATAAAAATATCGTACAAGAAAAATCTTAAATTATTTTATAAGTATAAGATTAATGAATATTTATTAGATAATAAATTTGATAATTGAGTTTTTGTTTGTACCATAATAAGAAATATTTAGGTATTTTTTCATGTTTAATTAGTTCGGGGGCTGTGTTCCTCATGTTTCGAATTAGATATTAGAATAGGTCATTCCACTTTTTTTTCAAAAACAATTAGAAAAAAGGTGTTGTGTTTACGACCGGATTTTCGTGACTTTATCCTAAATAATTAAAAAGATAAATAGCCACAAAAGTTTTTGATATTTCAGTATTTCTGGGCTTTTTTTCAGGGTAGTAAAATTGCTGGATTTCGTTGATGTTGCTTTTTTGATTAACTGACTACGCCACCCCTATTAGGTTTCATTGTTTTAGCGAATTGCATGGCTGTGATAATTGTTTATTCTCTCACCAGATCACAATGATCAGAGAGATAAGGCTTAGCTCATCTTTTGTATTGTACTTCCGAAATTAAGCAAAGAGTTCTTTAAGTGTGTATACATTCACGGCTTGGATGGCATCAATTCCAGTAGGTTGTATTTGTCTTCCTTGGCGTGCTTTCTTAAGTTTTTGTTGCTCTTAGGTAAGTTTACATCTTGTTCTTGATCATTTGAAATACGTTTCCTTCCAGTTTTCTCTCCCTATTGATTGGGTTCATTGATCAGGTTGACCGCATGCAAATTATCCATCATAATGGGGGAATTATTAAAAGAATGCCAGATACCGGAGATGAAATCAGGCGGTAAATCCATATATAAAAGTTCTGCTTGATCTTGTTTTTTACATTGTTTCTCTTTTACTTGTATGGCTATGGCATCAACTTTATCTGCTGTTACTTTTCCTGGAATCAGATACACAGATGGCTGCATCTCCATATCTACCTACACCGCGTCATGTGGGAATGACCTTTCTTATATAAAGTCTTGCCTAAAACCAATATGGTTACGTATGACTAGTCAGCTGCATTCTGTGATTTTTTTCCTAGAAGGAAATGAAATTCCATAGGTTTGTGGGATCCACATCAATTACAATGGATGCCTTGGTTACCAACATTTCTGACTATAATAATAGCATACTGAAAGTTAGCTTTAAACAACACTATAAAGCCGTGTCAAGGGCTTGCTCAAGTATATTCACCTTTCGGTTTATTCTCTGAGGTTTAGTTTCTTGAATTAATGCTATAAATAAAAATTAAGCTTAAAAAAATTGAGAACCCGCTAAGTGTTCCTAACTGCTTAAATAACTGGACCGGTTTTGTTGCTTAAACTAGGAAC
>JAFMBQ010000156.1 GCA_017858365.1 Algoriphagus sp.
GTTGAACCTTTAACTACCATTGCTTTTGGTTCGTGCAACAGGCAAAACAGCGATCAGCCTTTATGGGAGCCTATTGTTTCCCATGACCCAGAATTATTTATTTGGCTAGGAGATATTATCTATGGAGACACAGATTCCATGGAGGTGCTCAAAGCCAAGTACGAACTTCAAAACAATCACCCTGAGTATCAAAAATTGAAGGCAAATAATCCCATCATCGGAGTTTGGGATGATCATGACTATGGCCGAAATGATGCAGGAAAAGAATATCCTTTTCGAAGAGAAAGCAGGAATTTGCTCTTTCAATTTTTAGATGTTCCTGAATCCAGCCCCGCTCGAATGAGAGAAGGAGCTTACAACTCCTTCAATTACGGACCTACAGACAAGCAAGTGAAAGTTATACTATTGGATGCCAGATATTTCAGAGATAGTTTAATGAAAGCAGATCGAGTTTATCTTCCTAATGAATCAGGAACTATGTTAGGTGAGGAACAATGGAAATGGTTGGAAAAAGAATTGAAAGAAAATCAGGCGAAAGTCACACTAATAGCTTCCGGGATTCAAATATTGCCAAAAGATCATCAGTTTGAAAAATGGGAAAACTTTCCCAACGAAAGGGAACGTCTTTTGAACTTAATCCAACAATATCAGGTCCAAGGAGCAATTCTTCTCAGTGGTGACAGACATATTGCGGAGATCAGCAAGACCGAATTAGAGGGAATCTCCCATCCCATCTATGAAGTGACTTCCAGTGGGCTGACTCATACTTGGAAGTCCTATCAGGAGGAACCTAACCAATACAGAGTTGGGGATTTGATTGCCAAGTTAAATTTTGGAATCATTGAATTAGACTGGAGAGCAAATGAAGTGGAGGTTACCATGGAAGTGAGAGGTCAAGCTGACTCTCTGTTTTTAGAGCAGAAACTGCTAGTTCCCTACAAAATGTGAAGTTTAAGTTAAGCCTATATTATATTCAATAAGTGGCATTGAAAATGGACTAAAATTGCTGGAACTTCGAACTATGATAGCGGAGGAAAAGGATTTTGGTCCATTTGATTTTTTAGCCGAAAAAGATCCGGAGTTTTGGGGACGGTTTATGGAAGAACTTTGGGCCGAAAAGGGATGTATTTTATACCATCCCCCAATTAATGTCACACCTATTTATCAAATACAATCAGGTTTGGTGAAAATTGGGGGTTACTCTGAAGAGGGAAAAGAAGTGTGCTATGATATCTTACAACCCGGAGAATTTCTTGGTAACCTGAGGTACTTGGACGGTAAATTCTTTGAGTTTGCAAAGGTTTTGACAACCGTCAAATTGAGAAAATTTGATTCAGATTATTTTAAATACCTAGTAGTTCATGAACCAACAGTATCTGAATGGTTTAATAAGCAAGTGGTTAAAAGATGGTGCAGAGCTGAGGAACGTTTATTTTCAATTCGAAGTCTCAATCCTGAGGAAAGAGTTAGTAGAGTCGTCAGTTTCTATGGAAATGATTTAATTTCAGAGTCGGAAAAAAAGACTGCCATTATGAATTTTATTTCTATCCAAGATATTGCTGATCTCACCGGATTAACCAGACAGACTACTTCCAAAATATTGAGAAGCCTGAACCGCTGAATTGGGTAATAAACATAAAGCGTATGCTATCTATCTCTGTTTAACGATTGCTTCGTTCCTGAAGGAATTCGATAGAAGAATATTTTATGGAAAAGCTCGCCATGATGAAAAGTCGTATACCTGACATTTTACCTTCAAAATCAGAAGTCCTTTTACTCATCCCGCATTGCATCTACCGGATTGGCCCAAGCTGCTTTGATGGCCTGTGAGCCAACAGTAAGCAAAGCTATAATCAGGGTCACCAAACCTGCAAACCCAAATGTCCAAACTGAAAGCCCAGCTTTGTAAGGAAAATCAGCCTGCCAAGCATCCATTGCATACCAAGCCAACGGAAAAGCAAAAACCATTGCTACTGTTACCAGAATCACAAAATCTTTACTAATTAAACTGAGCAGGCTTTGAGTACTTGCTCCCATCACTTTTCGGATTCCAATTTCCTTGGTTCGCTGCTGCACCGCATAAGCCGCCAAGCCAAATAACCCTAGACAAGAAATCAAAATCGCCAAAATACCTGCGATCGTAAATGCTAAACTTAATTGGGATTCTTGTTGATATTGCGCAGCAAACGCCTCATCCATGAAGGAATAGGTGAATGGATTTCCCGGAAAAATCGACTCAAATATCTTTTGAGTGGAAGCGATCGCTTCGGACATTTGAGCCGGATCTACCACCAAGGTAAAATAGCCATCCGCTTCTGAAGCCAAGAAAATCATCGGTTTGATTGGCTCCCGTAGAGACATGTGATGGTAATCTTTGGTCACTCCTACTATTTCAAAAGGCTTTCCCCAGAGGATATTTTGGCCTACTGCTTCCTCCGGGGTTTCAAAACCAAGTTGAGCTGCTGCCGATTCATTGAGCATGACTTTATTGAGATTATTCCAATTTTGATCTGCCTCATCAGAAGTGAAATTCCTTCCTGCCAACACCTCGATTTCATAGGTCGGGATAAACTGCTCATCGATGATAAACATGGAATAGCTGTAATCTTTGTCTTCCGGCCTAGCAACTAGTGGTGTGATCCCTCCTGCGGAGAAATTATAGCCTTGACCAGGTAGATTGTTCGAACCGGCAATCCCTTTCACAAAAGTCTGTGCTTTCAGACTTTGCTTGAATGCATTCATTTTCGAAGACCTGTTTTCACCGACGTCATTTGGTCCGGCTATAATCAGTTTCTGGTCCACATTCATCCCAAGACTTTGACTTTGCATAAAAGAAAGCTGATCCCGAATCACCAGCGTACAGATGATAATTCCAATTGAAATCACAAACTGAAACACCACGAGTGATTTGCGAAGCAGCTGTCTTTCAGGCTTAAAATTCAAGTTGGATTGCTTTTCAAATTTCCCGGAAAGAACCACCACATAAAAGCCAGAAATCAAGGCACATGAACCAATGATGGCTGCGACAATCAGGATTGTTTGTGGGGTTTGCAATGCACCAAACCAAATGGCTGTTCCAAAAACCCCAGAAGCAAAAGGCATCAAGAGGTATAATAAAACTATAGAGATAACTAGTGATGCAAGGAGAAGTAGCAATGTCTCAGTCATGAACTGTTGGGCCAACTGCCAGGAATGTGCGCCCAGCACTTTACGCATTTTGATCTCTTTGATTCGGGTCAAAATATTGGCAGAGGAGAGATTGAGGTAATTCACATAGGCAATTCCCAAAATCAATATTGCGATAGCCAGAAATACCAAGACAGAACCCATTTTAGAAGTAGTGGGCAGAGGATCAGAGATCGAAGACCCGAGATGAAGACTAGTTAGGTCCTGAAGAAAAATGGTAGTGGCCTCACTGTTTGGAGTATTTCTGATGAATTTGGTGAGCTGATTCGATAGAGACTTTGAGTCAACGCCCGACTTGGTCATCACAAATAGATTGACAAAACCCGATTCAAATCCGTTTGGATCAGCCCAGTCATTCCCAGACCGGCTTGCAGGATTCTCCAAGCTGTGAATAGATAAAAAGATATCCCCAGTGATATCCGATCGAGATGGAATAGGCGCCAATACTCCTGTGACGGAATATTCCTGCTTTCCAAATTGATTACTAAGCAGGAAAGTTTTACCGATGGGATCTACTTTTCCAAAAAACTTATCGGCCATCACCTGAGTAACCACAGCGGTATTTGAAGCGTCAAGATTCGCAGTTCCTCGCGAAATGGGAAAGGAAAAGGTTTGAAAAAAATCTCCTTCAACAAAACTGATCGCATCCTCTTTGAATACAAGATCAGTTTCAGGAATAGCGATCAAGCCTCCTCCGATATATCCTGCAATACGACCTGCAGATTCAATATCCGGAAAATTAGCCTCCAATACTCCGGCATACCCTGGCGGAAGGTAGGTCTCAAAGGAATCGTTTCCTTCATTCACGACCACACGATATATGCGGTCTTTATTAGAATGAAAGTCATTGTAGCTCCATTCTGTTGCGACAAAGGCAAAGAGCCCCAAGAAGGTCACCAAACCTAAAACCAGACCAAGCAAATTAACAGAGGTAAAGAGCCTGCGTTTGATGAGGCTTCGAAATGCGATTTTGAGGTAGTTGAGGAACATTTAAAATTTTGATAAGTGATTCAACATTTTATAGAAAGCACGATTACTTGTAAACTTCACTTTTATTCTGACTTAAGTGAATCGACAGGATTACTTGAGGCAGCTTTCATTGATTGAAAGCTAATAGTCAACATCGCCACGATTGCCACAAAAGCTCCTGCTACTAAAAACATTTCCCAGCCAAAGGACACTTTATATTGATAATTTTTGAGCCACAAATCCATAATCCACCAAGCTAAAGGCGAGGCAATCACAAAAGCAACTAGGACTAATTTTGTAAAATCTTTAGAAAGCAAAAGAACAATTCCTCCTACACTAGCCCCTAATACTTTTCGGATTCCAATCTCTTTGGTTCGCTGCTCTGCCGTAAAAGCAGTTAAAGCGAATAATCCCAAGCAAGCGATCAAAATCGCAAATCCTGCAAAAATGGCGAACACTTTACCAAGCCTAATCTCAGAGGCATACATATTCCCAAACCTATCATCAAGAAAAGCATAGGAAAATGGCTGGCCTGGTGCCATTTCATTCCACTTTGACTCGACCATAGCTATCACTTCTTTCGTATCTGCCGATTTAAATCGAAACGATATTGGACCATTTGGATTCTCATTTATTATTAATAATACCGGAGAGATGCTCTCTTTAAGTGACTCAAAGTGAAAATCTTCAATCACCCCCAGTACTGTTCGTGTAATCATGTTTTCAGAACCCGCTCCGTTTGACCCTACCATGCTCACGATTTGTTGACCTACAGGATTCCCTTCAAAATTAAATCTCTTCGCTGCTATTTCATTGATTAAAACCCCCGAAGAATCCGATGGGAAATCAACTGAAAAATCCCTACCCTCAGCAATATTCATCCCCAATGTTTTGATGTAATCATAATCCCCACTCCAGTTTTGAATACTCACAAAATTTTCTGGTTGCTTCGGATCTCTTCCCTGAACCAACCAAGGAGAATCACTTCGCCATCCGCCAGAAACTGGCAAATAACCACTAATCGTACCACCCAGGATCATACTATTCGCTAAGATCTCATTTTTAAAAGATGCCAATTGATCACCTAAAACATAAGTCTCTTCCACGGTAATCACTTGATTCTTATTGAAACCTATTTCTTTGTTTTGGATATAATTCAATTGACTAAAAACCGTGATAGTCGCAATAATCAAAACGATGGAAACCGCAAATTGGAAAACTACCAAAGAGCTTCGGATTCCTCCGCTTTTCATCCCCATACTTACTTTACCTTTCAAAATACTGATCGGTTTAAATCCTGAAAGAAAAAAAGCAGGGTAAACCCCAGCAAGTAAACCCGTGAATAAAGCCCCTCCAATCCAAATGGAATAAAACCAAACCGAATCAAGAGGAAGTGAAAGTGATCGGCCAGAGAGTGTATTGAAAAGAGGTAAAAGAATAGAAACTACCGGTAAAGCGATCAAAAATGAAATGAAACTTAACAAAATGGATTCCATTAAGAATTGTCTGATCAAATGAAATCTAAAAGAGCCCATCACTTTTCGAATTCCAACTTCTTTTGCCCGATTGGCAGACCTAGCCGTCGAGAGATTCATAAAATTGATGCAGGCGAGAATCAGAATGAAGAGCGCTATTGCAATAAATAAATAAACATAGGTGATGTTGAAATTCGGTTCGAACTCTCCAACCAAATCACTTTTCAAATGAATATCCAACAAAGGTTGAAGCGTATATTCCATTTTAGCACCTGTGGCAACTAATGCATCCCAATTTGCCCCTTCTCCAAAAACAAAGGATAGCTGTGGTTCCACATACTTTTTAAGCATGGAGGGAAACTTTGCATTTAAGTTTTCAGGCTGAGCATCTGCTCGGATTTTTAAATAAGTTTGAAAATTATTATTGAGCCAAACCAAATCCTTGGCTTCGTCTAGCCCTTCCATGGATAATAGAAAATCAAAATGAAAATGACTGTTTTCAGGCATATCTGCAAAAACACCTGAGATTATGAAATCCATATCATTATCAAGAATCAAACTCTTCCCCAATGCACTTTCATTCGGGAAATGTTTTTTCGCCGCTTTTTCACTTATCGCAAGCGTATTTGGCTGATCAAGAATTCCTTCTGGATTTCCTTCAAGGATTGGTAAAGCAAATACTTTGAAAAAATCTTTACTCGCCCAGACCACTTTATCCTCTTTAATATTTTGATCTTCCTGCTTCACTAAATAGGATCCACTGTGTCGGAAATGAACAGCTGCTTCTACTTCCGGAAACTCTTCCGGCAATGCTGCTACCAATGGCGCAGGAGTATAGAGTGTATTTGAGGCATTGCCTCCAAAAACCATCTCATTTTTGATTCGATAGATTCGATTAGCATCTATAAAATCCTTGTCATAGGAGAGTTCATTGATTACAAAAAGAGAGATAATTGCACAAACAGCCACTCCTAATGACAAGCCTAAAATATTTATCGCTGAATAAAACTTATGTTTTTTCAAGTTGCGAAAGGCGATCGTGAAATAGTTCTTAAGCATGGCTGGTATAATCAATAAAATGAAAGATTCTCTTTTCTAAATGATCCATCTTTTGTGCCATCCAAAAAAGGGGTTAAAAAGGGATTTCAGGCTGATTTCATTGAATTTGAGGTAACCATTATGGACAATTTCGTTCGCCATCGGACAATACTTTTATCAGTTCTGCTTTTTTGATTATCATGACATTAGCTGTGAATGTCCTTGCACTCTAGGATCAACTTCCACTTAAAAAAAGCAGGTTTCCAAATCGCTGAATACATTCCATCATTATTTCAATCAATAAAGCTTTTTCGAAATGACCTAAACTGGGAAATCTGACCTCAAATACAAAAGCTGTTCGAGACTTGTAATCTCGAACCTTCATCTTAAGATTCGTAATCCGATTTATATTTCAATTTTATAAGACCGAATTACTCCATAATGATCGAAGACCAAAGTCAGTCGATATATCCCAAAATCAATTTCTATTCACTTTTCAAGCTATCCACTGGATTAGCATTGGCAGCTTTGAAAGCCTGATAACCAACAGTCAATATGACGATCAGTATCAAAATCAAACCAGAACCTGCAAAAATCCACCAACTGAGATTGGTCTGATAGGCATAGGATTTCAACCAGTTATCAGCAAAGTACCAAGCAAGTGGCACTGCGATGATGATTGAAACCAAGATTAGCTTAACAAAGTCTTTGGATACCAAAGTCAAGATTCCAGCTGTAGAAGCCCCCATTACCTTTCGTACTCCTATCTCCTTTTTTCGCTTCTCTGCCGTAAATGCAGCTAGGCCAAATAATCCGAGACAACTCAAAAAAATCGCCATTAAACCGAAGTACTTTGCCAGTTTGGAAACTCGCTGCTCAGAAGCATAAAGCATTTGATAATCCTCATCCATAAAGGAAAAATCCATCGCTTGTGCCGTTTGCTTCAGGAAAAGCGCATCAATTCCGGCAATGGTTTCTTGTTGATTTTGAGGACTAATTCTTACCATAATTCGTTGAGCAAATGTCGGATCGTATTTCAGGAAAGCCGGTTTAACGCTTTCCTTCAAAGACTCAAAATTGAAATCCTTCACCACCCCAATTACTTCTTTGTCATCTCCCCAAAGGTTTACAATTTGTCCGATTGGATCCTCAAAGCCAATCGTACGAACAGCTGCTTCATTTAAAATTATTTTTGAACCTTCATCTCCAAAGTCAGGAGAAAAAGCTCTGCCATCCACCATTTCAAACCCCATGGTTTCGATCAATTTCATATTGATCGATACATTTTCGAATTTCACCTGCTCGCCAGGGTTTTTTCCTTCCCATCCAAGTCCGATTGTCGAGCTGCTCAAGCCAACCAATGGATGACTCAAACTAGATGCATTCTCCACGCCTGGAGATTTCCGAAGCTCTGCCAAGAAGGAATCCAATTGATTGGGATTGACACCAGAAGCGTTAATCTGAAGGAGCTGACTTTGGTTATAGCCTAGATATTGGTTTTGAATAAAGGACATTTGCTTGCTGATTACTGAAATACCGATGATCAGTAAAAGCGAAATAGCAAACTGAAAAACCACCAAGCCTTTTCGAGCCAGCAATTCCCCAAAACTTCCCTTGATATTAGATTTCATTACCTCCACAGGTTTGAACTTAGAGAGATAGACTGCGGGATAAATCCCTGCCAAAAAGCTTGTTAGTAGCCAAATACCCAATAAAAGCAGAATCAATTCAGGCTGAAATGAAATACTGAGTGATTTGGAGGTCACCTGATTAAAAAATGGTTGTAGAACGAATGTTGCCACTAATGCTACGATCAAAGCCAAAAAAGTCAACAGCAATGATTCCACCATAAACTGTCCAAAAAGACCAGCTCGGCTTGCTCCCATTGATTTTTTCACCCCAATTTCCTTTAATCGACTCATCGATCTGGCAGTAGTCAAATTCATAAAGTTGATACAGGCGATGATTAAAATAAAGATTGCAATGGCTGAAAAAAGGGTCACATAGCTAATCCTTCCTCCTGCTACTTTTCCATCCTCATAAGTGCCATACAAGTAAGTATCACCGTATGGCTGTACAAAAACCGAAACGTTACTTCCTTCATCTTTGGCTTTGATGAAACCAGTTATTTGCTCATTAAACGCTGCTAAATCAATTTCAGGTTGGAGCAGTAAATAGGTGCTCGCATTAAAATTCCCCCAATGCATGCTTTCTCCAAGCATCTGTTTGAAATAAGAAAAAGATAGAAAGTAGTCTACCTTATCTACATCATAGGATCCGAAATCCTTGTAAACTCCTGTCACTTCCACCTCATTGTCAAAGTCAAAAACCTGCCATTTTACCGATTTTCCAATCGCCTCTTTAGGTGAACCAAATAACTTCGTAGCCATAGTTTCTGATAGCGCCAAGCTATTGATGCCTGTCATAATCTGACTGGGATTGCCGGCTACAAAATCAACAGAAAAAATATCG